>JAAXHY010000478.1 GCA_012270665.1 Dehalococcoidia bacterium | reverse complement strand
TACGCAGAGTGGTGGAACGCCAACGGCATTCTGTGCATCCAGATGGAGACGCTGCGCGCCGTGACCAACGCGCGCCAACTCGCCAAGCCCGGCGTCACCTGCCTGACATGGGGGCCGGCGGACCTCACCTACGACATCGAGGCGCGCCCGCATCACCCGCTCCAGTCGGTGGACGACTGTCTCCGGCACGTCATACGGCAATTCGAAGGCGCCAGCGTCAGGATGAGTTTCCGCAACTACGACTACAAGCTGCGGGACTACTATAAGGACATGGGTGTCACCGTGTTCATGGAGAACCCGAAGCCGTAGCCATATTCGAAACACGTCTGGGGCCGGCGAGGTACGCTGTGTACGGCTGCCTCGCCGGTCGCGTGTGGTTTTCACATGGCCAAATACTCTCTATTCCGTAATCCGATGGATTGTTAACAATACGTTAAACTGTTGTTAATGCAAGAATGGGATTTTTGGGGTAAACTACGATGGTTCTAATGAAAATATTTTCAGTAAAAAGGAGGACGTGATCAAATGAGAGAGATAGTCACCGCACAGAGTGCTCTACGTGAGAACTCTGTGCTCTTCAAGTCCTGCATCCGCTGCAGTGGGGATCGCCAGATCCGCCGCGACTTCGAGGGATTCTACATTAGCTGTCTCGCCTGCGGGCACATCAGCTACCCCGAAGTCCACACCGAGGAAGTCGCCAGGCTGCTGGAGTGGAAAACAGCCTCTTAGCCCCCAACGACCGCCGCGTACCGTCCCATCAATTTTCCTGGATTCAACAGGGTTCTGCTCAGTTCTGTAAATATGTGCCGCGCGGCCACTCAAACGCAGACTGGGCAGGCTAAACCCGATCCGTGCGAAATCCTCCCGCTGTCCTGTAAGAGTGACAGCGGGGACGGGTGTACTCAGTTCTTCAGAAGCATCCCAGGCTGACAGCTTCGGCAGTAGCTCGTTATCCGCTGGTTCGCTCTGAGTTCGGTGATCTTCTTCCCACAGCGTGGGCATGGTTCGCCGCCCCTGTTGTGCACCTTCAGGAAGTCGCGGACCTTGTGGTCTATGCGGTCGCCCATCCGCTCGCGTACCCGCTCGACGGACTCTACGATCACTCGCCTCGATGATTGGTGGATTCGCCGCAACTCGTCGTTCGACAGCGCCTTCCGTCTCTTGAACGGATAAACCTTCGCGTCGAACAGGATCTCGTCCGCGTAGGCGTTGCCTATGCCGGATATGACCCTGCCCCTGGTGAGTATGCCCTTTATCTCACCATGAAACCCTTTCAGGCGATCCGTAAATTCGTCGAAACTGAAGTCGTCCAGCGCGTCCGGACCCTGCTCCGCGAAACCCGGCGCTTCGTCCACCTGGCTGCTCTGGACATAGTAGAACTGCCCCATCTGGCGGTCGTCCGTGTAGCGCAGGTCAACGCCGCCCTCCAGCTTCATTCTCACGCAGGTGCGCTTCTGGACGCGCGTCTTGGAAGCGCAGTGTTGCAATCCGCCCGTCAGCTTTGGGTTGATGACGATATGCCGCCCGCCCGACAGCGCCATAAGCAGAAACTTGCCCTCGCGCCTTATACGCTCGAAAGTCCGGCCCGCGAGATCCTCATCCAGATTGCCGCAGAGCGACCTCACTACGCTGGACTTCAACACCCTCGCTTCCTGTATAGTCCTGCCCGGCAGATGCGAATCCAGAAACTCGGCCACCACCTGCATTTCCGGCGCTTCGGGCATAGTCCAACCTCCGTATCTACTCCGGTTCCATCCATCCGTACTTTCGGAAACTCACGCGGCCCTTCGAGTCGAACTCGACGCCTTCCTCCTCCAGCAGTTCTCTCTGAAGCTGGCTGCCGTGTCCCGAACTGCGCGGACTTACCTTGCCCTGGTGATTTATGACGCGCTGCCAAGGGACATCGCTGTCGAAATCCAGGGAGGCAAGGCAGTAGCCGACCATGCGCGGCGTGCAGTCTCCGACTATGAGCGCGATCTGCCCGTAAGTCGCCACCTGCCCATGCGGGACCTGACGAATGACGTCAAGTATGCGCTGGTAAACCGGAGCTCTATGGCTGCTATTGGTCATCGCAACCTCTCACTTGGCAATGCTAACATCCGCCGCGCGCGGATTCGATGGGTTCAGAGGCGCGATTGGCCTCACTCCCGAGGTTCCTGCCCATACGAAGGCTGAAGCGGGTATGAGAATGGCGAGTATCAATACTCCGCTTGTAACTCCAATCCGAACATCGCTATCATAGCT
>JAAXHY010000552.1 GCA_012270665.1 Dehalococcoidia bacterium | reverse complement strand
AGCCACACCCAGCGCAAAGGTGTCCTTGTCCGTTCCCCGCAGCTTGGAGACGGCGGTCTCGTGCGAGTACCCCGCGGCATCACCGCTAGCGGGGAGGGCACGCAGATCTTCCAGCAGTGAAAGTGACTGCATTGTCATTTCTAGGTCACCAAGGCCATGACTACTGCCAAGGCGGCTATTCCTGCGCTCGCCATCGAGACTACAATAGCAAAACGATTCGAGGAGCGTACCTCCGCGGCCGTCCGCGCCTCAAGCTCTGCCATCTCTCTCTTGTAGCGCTCTGTTATCTCGTCCACGCGGGAGTCTATGGAAGAACGAATCTGTTTGCCCGTCCGCGCCTCAAGCTCCGCCAACTCTCTCTTGTGGAACTCAATCATCTCGTCCACGCGGGAGTCTATGGAGGAACGAATCTGTTCGCCCGTCCGCGCCTCAAGCTCCCTCATCTCTCTCGTGTGGCGCTCCGCCAGCTCCTCTATGCGCGCGTTCATGGTCGTGGTCTGCACCCTGACATCTTCGTGGCTGGCAACGTGCGCCGATAGCAGCTCGTTCTGTCTCAGCACCCGAGGGATGAGCTCACGATTGATGCGGTCTTGCTCCTCCCAGAACTTGACCTTGTCAGCTATTCCGGGCCTATCGGAAAGGCTTGAGGGAGTCTCTTCATCTCCGTTCTGCGGCTCAGCCTCAGATTGTGTTGCCTTGGCCTCCGCTTCCTGCTCCGAAGAACGGCCAAACCGGTTCATGCGACCAAACACCATAGCGTGCCTCCTCCCGTGGCTCGATCTGCCGCGCCAGCCCCGACGCATCCTATGGCGCCAGCGGCTCCTCGACGGCCAGTCCGGTGATGTCCATCCAACCGTAGGACACCTCTATGAGTACTGCTCCTCCAATCACGACGGTCTTCCGACCGACCAACTCACCCCCCAGCGACTCATAGAACCGGCGCGCGCGGTGGTTCTCCTCAAGCACCCACACCAGCATCGAGCTGAATCCGTCAGCCAGCAGTCTCTGAGTCACAGCCGATACTAGACGACGACCCAGACCCCTGTCCTGATGCTCCTGAAGGAGGTAGATGGCGTAGAGCTCGCCGCGGTAGGTACTGTCGCCCTCGCGCTCTGGGCCTCCTTCTGCGAAGCCGACGACGCTATCTTCGGTTTCCGCAACGAAGATGCTCGTGGCGGGCTGGTTCTCTCTGAGAATCTCGTTCCACCTCGACTCTCTCCTTTGATAGGAGAGATTTGCCAGATACTCGGCAGGCACGATGCCTGCATACGTGGTTCACACCGAGTCGATGTGAACCTTTGCAATTGAGCCTGCGTCCGCCGGGGTGGCTACTCTAATCGTTACGTTCACGCCCGCCTCTATCGCAGGCTTGGCTTGCCCTAGCCCCCGTCGCGGGTGCGTCGGTGGTGTGCGCGGATGCCGTCCTCAAGCGCAGCCCACGCCAGCAGCGCGCACTTGATGCGTATCGGGAAGTTCTTGAC
>JAAXHY010000256.1 GCA_012270665.1 Dehalococcoidia bacterium | reverse complement strand
CTTTCGGTCATGAAGTCAGAGTATGTCGTGGCGAGGAAACTACTGGATCGAACTTCTATCGCGGCAATCGCCGACTGCACGAATTCATCATCCCCCAGGTCATAGGCGGATTCACTGGGGACATCAGACCTGTGGAATATCAGGATGTCCGGCTTCTTCCCGACTGAATTGAGTTCGTCTTGATATGCGGCGTAGAATTCGCGGAATCCCGGGTCGCCCGCGTCCAGTGAGTCATCGCGACCATATCTCAATGCGAAATAGTCGTCCGAATACTCGTTGATGGCGTTGCACACTATCTCTTCCGCCCAGTCTCCTTGCTGCTTGTTGGTAAGAAACGCCGAGTTTGCCAGGGTTGGGATATTTCCCCTGACCTGTAAGTCAGTGTCTATCTCGAACGGTGATTCTGAAATCAGCCGTTGGATCGTTTCTCTGTAAATTTCAGTCATTATGCTGGATGCCTAGATTACTCCTGCGGTGTTCAGCGTTGTTTTCCTATGTAATTGCATCCTAATTATACAGGATTTTCATTACTTACGCACATCTGTTTTGTTTGTGGTGGCTATGGCGTCTTCACGATTCAGTTCCAGCATTTCAGACGGGGTGATTCTCAGGGTTTCGAGTAGTCCGTCTCGGGTCGCTTCCTGGCAGTTCACGCCGGGGACTTCTTGTATCCAGCCAATCCACCAGTCTCCTTCCTGCTTGATGATGGCTGTGTATTTGTTCATCGTGCTCTCCTGTTCGGCGCGGTTGTCTATTACAATATCAGCCCTCTCCGGTGGGGGAGAGGGCTGAATGGCGGGCTACGATTCGGTTTTGGGCTAGTCTAGCGGATGTGGAAGGTTTGTTCTAGCTTTGCATGGCGCGCCAGACTTTTTCGGGCTTGGCGGGCATGTTCATGTGCTTGACTCCGAAGGGGGAGAGCGCGTCTATGACGGCGTTCATCACGGCGGGGGAGGCGGCTATGGTGCCGGTCTCGCCCGCGCCCTTGACTCCGAGCGGGTTGGTCGGGGAAGGGGTGACGGTGCGTTCGGTGATGATGGATGGGATGTCCTCAGCCGTCGGCAGGGCGTAGTCCATCATGCTGCCGGTGAGCAGCTGACCGGAGTCGTCGTAGATGGCTTCCTCCTGGAGCGCCTGTCCAACGCCCTGCGCTACTCCGCCATGCACCATGCCTTCGACGATCATCGGGTTGATGACATTGCCAACGTCGTCGAGCGCGACGTACTTCTGCAACTCGACCTCGCCGGTGTCGCCGTCCACTTCGAC
>JAAXHY010000353.1 GCA_012270665.1 Dehalococcoidia bacterium | reverse complement strand
CTTCTGTCGTGTTTGGATGGTACATGTCCAAGGCGGTGGTATAGTGGCCCCTATCGGCGATTCCGCCACCCATCAATCGCTGTGAGGACCGCGATGACCAGCAAGACTATCACACTCAGGGGAAGCGAGAGACAGACCATCCCTGACTTTCCACCCAGGGACGACATGCAGAACTGGCTCCATCCCTACGAGGCAGGGCAATCGCATTTTGACAGATATAAGAGCGGATTCAATATGATGAGGTCGATATCATTATGGGAGAGGCCTCATGGACAGTTCAATCGCAGCGTTTTTGACGGAGCGATTCTCCGATCTTGAAGACCCCAGAACCGGACGAGCCACAAGACACGAACTTATAGATGTCGTGTCATAGCCATATGCGCGGTCATCTGCGGCGCGGACTCATGGGTGGACGTGGAGATGTTCGGCAAGTCCAAGAAGGACTGGCTTAGCCAACTACTTGCTCTTCCCAACGGAATACCTTCACATGACACCTTTGGCAGGGTGTTTGCGAGATTGAACCCAGTTCAGTTCGAGAGATGTTTCAAGGAGTGGGTGGAGGAGGTCAACGAGGTCGTGGAAGGTCAGGTGATAGCGATAGACGGCAAGACTGTGCGTCGTTCCCACGACAGAGAGTCGGGCAAATCGGCGATTCACATGGTGAGCGCGTGGGCGTCCGCCAATCGGTGGCGCTGGGTCAGGTCAAGGTAGCCGACCGCTCCAATGAGATAACCGCCATACTTGAACCGCTCGACACGCTGGACGTATCCGGATGCACGGTCACCATTGACGCGATGGGTTGTCAGAAGGAGATAGCCAACAAGATCGCCGATCGCGGGGCCGACTATATTCTGGCTCTGAAAAGGAACCAGCCTCAGATATACGACGATGTGTCTGAGACATTCGACCACTTGAGACGTTCAGAGTTTTCAGACATTGACTATCGCTTCTGTGAGACAGTGGAGAAGGGGCATGGCCGGATAGAGAAGAGACGATGTTGGGCTGTGTCCGATCCAGCATATCTAGGCTATGTGAACGACCGAGGCGAGTGGACAAAAGTCAGAAGTCTGGCAATGGTCGAATCTGAACGCACTGAGAATGGAGACTCCACCACTCAGACTCGTTACTACATATCCAGCCTACCCAATGACGCTCGCAAGTTGCTCAATGGCGTCAGGACACATTGGGGAATCGAGAACTCTGTCCACTGGGTATTGGATGTGGCTTTCGGTGAAGACAACAGCAGGGCGCGAGTGGGAAACTCGGCAGAGAACTTCTCAATACTGCGTCGTATGGCGCTGAATATGCTCAGGGGTGAAACCACCCTGAAAGTAGGTGTAGCCGCCAAGAGAAAAAGAGCCGGATGGGGGGAGAATATCTGCTCAAAGTGATTGCTCAGTAAAATGCGATTGCCCTGCTTACGCCCTTACGCCTTCTGAGGTGGTACAGCATATTAACTACCGCCTGTTACAATTACCGTCTTACAGTCGTAAGCCTTATACGGTTTATGCCCACCTATGTATGAGTTCTGTATGAGTCTGTGGAGGCCGGTCGGCCATCTCCGATGGTTCCGCTTGGGACCGAGATATGTTGAGTTGACGTGATATATAGCGACGATTCCGACTGTCGGGGCGGCGCCTTCTTGCGCGGACCAGGCGTTTGCTCAAGTCGGACCGGAAAGACTCGAACGCCGCCATGACCCACTTGTTCGTATCCTGGCGCAACGGCTGGGCCGGCGTGGCCGGGGCACACTCGGCGGCCGATATGAACTGCGCCGGGCTGATGGGACGAGACTGCGGATTGCCATCCGCGTCAACAGAGACGGCATAGCATCCCTTCACGTCACCCGCTCTCAGCAAGACCAGGGTCTCCCCGGGCCGTGGTTCGTCGAATGGCGAAGGGCCGGACCCCAAGTTAGACGGCGATATCAGCGGCATATGGGACCCGTCTATTTCAAGGGGAGCCTGAGATCCTTCGATACCGTAAACGGCGCCTGCGGTCTTCGCCGCAAGCGCGGAATGAATCCCGTCGGGAAGGCTCTCGATGGTAGTCCACAGGTCCGCGTCCAAGGTGATCCCAGAGCCTATCTCCAGAACGAAGTCCGGAGCCTTGCGTACCTCCCACAGCAGATAGGTGTTGTTCTCCCCCAGAGACAGCGACCGCGGAGCGGACTCGGACAGACCGAAGACCACATGACAGCCGGGAGACGCCGAGCGCCGGGGGTTGCCCTCGACGTAGTAGAGGGAAGGTGTCGCCGTTCACGCGCGCGCCAAGGACATCCCTGAAGTGGTCTTCGAGGTCGCCCACTATCCTGCGAAACAGGGGCGACTGGCATTCTCCGTCGGGCAATGGCATACCGTCCGTTTCTGGACAGGCGATGGCGGCTCGGGTGGTCGTGGACCCCTCCTTGCTCTCCCTGATTCTACCACAGGAGTGGGAGCGCATGGCCTCTGCCCAACAGTCTATCCACACGACAGGAGCGGGCAAAAGAAACCGTCAGGCGCCGGACTCCAGGATATCCCTCAAACTTTCGTTGGTCAGTTCCCCTGTCAGAGTCTGTTTGATTATCTCGGTGGTAGCGTCAATTTCCCAGTCATCAAGCTGGCATTCGGCGTTGAAGACCCTGACACGGATGCGGCGTCGAACGAGCTGCGGGGGGGGGGGTGATGCGATAGTCTCCTCATCGAAGTCGTAGGACAGGCTGTCTATCTCCAGTTCAGTTCGTTCAACGACCCAGCCCTGCTGGTCCTCGACCGTCCCGGCATCCGGCTGGCGTGAACAATCCGTGTATCCGGCGGCGCAGATCCACCCACGAATCTGAACCGGGAAGTCGCCCACGACTTTCGGCGTTATCCGAATTTTCAACGTCCTATCGTCTGAAGTCGCCCACGATGGGTCGTCAGACTCAACTAGAAGATATTCAGCAGGGAATTGCCTGTTGTTGTCTCTGTGGTAGATCGTCGCTCCCGGCTGGTGGAACGTCACGTTTGACAGACCGGTGGTGTAGTCGAGCGCCTCCACAACTGCGACAGGAGACGAATGCCGTTCTCTAGAGCCGCCGGGTTCGGTCAGCGATGGAAAGGACACGGATATGCCGCCATGTTCGCCCGGATGCCGAACGTCATGCATCCTGACAGTGAGTGTAAAACTACCACCGGGCTCGACACCGGCCCCGGATGTTCCCCATTCCAGCCTGAACGGAGGCTCAGGGAGCGGGTCTGGCGGCGGCGGCGTGACTATCGCGGTCGGTGTTTCGTCCTCGGCTATAAGCGTCGTGTAGTGAGGGATATCTATCTCGGTGAGAACCGGAAGCTGGAAGTCCCCGACAGCGGACAAACCGATTCTGCTGAGATAGTCCGAGTACTCCTCACGCTCGCGTTCCAGATTGGCCCGCACGCCTTCCAGCATCACACCCCAGGGCGGGTACTCGGCAAGCGGAATGGTCAACTCGCTCAGAGCGCTTAGCGCGACCTCCAGCGAGATGACGCCCGAGAATACATGCGCGCCGGTGAGATGTCCGATGGGAGTGAGCGCGGACTCGGTGACCCGCCCACGCGCCGCGTCGTTCCAGCCTATGCCTATCTCGTTGGCGATTATCATCTGCACAGCTTTCTGAGCCGGTTTGGCGTACGCATCTTCATAAGCTGAGTTGTTCTTATATGACAGAGCCTCCTCGAAACTCAGAACTGCGCCCCCCTGAACATTCTTCATAAGCTCGTAATGTCGGTTTTGAATGTCGCGCACTCGGTCCAGGGAGCTGTGCGCCACCTCTTCGGTGAACGCTTCGGGATTCTCAACGATCTCCTTCATGACTTCAAGAACCACTTCTGCGAGCAGTGAGGCCGCTGCAAACTCTTTTGCCTCCGCGCTCGGCGCCAGAAAAATCACGCCTATCTTACCAATCTGTTTCAGAATAAAGAGCACGGGAGTGGCGACTTTGCCGCCTATATGAGCAAATAGGTTGGCGTATCGAACACTCCTGAGGAGTTTTCTAGCACTGACATCCTCTGGAGATCGTATGTTTTGCTGAACGTATGCCGTGTATATCGCCTTGTCCCGGATCTCCCCACTCGCGCCTTCCACAACGTATTCGACTTTGCCTGACGAGTCCGGCTCCCCGGAGACCACGTACTCCCGTCCGTCCACGATGACCGTCGTCTCTTCGATGGCGGCATAGTCGGTCACCAATATCTCCAGTTCCTCGACGTCTCGCCCAATCTCCACCCCGTCGCCGCTCTCGAACACAAGCTCGACACGCGCTGAGACGGGACCGACCCTCGCGCGAGTGAGCTTGAATGGGTCAAACTCGGTATCTTCGTTGTAGAATTTATCAGAGGAATGAGTATGGCCGGGCTTCCAGTGGTCCGGATTAAGAAGAACTTTCGCTTTGAGTTTCTCGCTTCGTTCAACCAGAACCTCATCTACATACAACTCGACATACCCCAACCCATCCACTTCACCGACCATTCCGTCTTCGCCGACGTTCTGGACGGTGTAATTGACGGAGAAGACCCGGTCCGCCTGCGGGAATTCCGGGGAAAGTCTGATTTTGACTATCTCGGGGACTATCTCCCGCTCCTCGAGCGGAGACGATGAGTCGAAGATGCTGAATACGGTGGCGAATATGCTAAGGTCGGATACCGTTACTATCGCCACGCCCTCAGTCTCATCAACTTCTCGCGGCAACTCAAACCAGACGTTGAGGTCCTCGTTCCAGTGCAGGGCTGAAACTTCGTCAGCGTCCACGCCCGGTTCCATATCGAATGGAATGCGCAGCGTCACCGGCGCCGCAAGCGTGGTGTCTCCGACGGAGAAGTCGAACGCTCTGCTCACCTCCACCGGGCTGTCGGGCGGCGTCACTTCAGCGATGGAAACGGTAACCGCCTCCAGAGTGGCTCCTGCCGGAATTTCGATGCGCGCGCCGCTGCGATGCGTGAGTTCCCCGGAATGACCGGCTTC
>JAAXHY010000103.1 GCA_012270665.1 Dehalococcoidia bacterium | reverse complement strand
TAGTCGTCATCGGCTCCGACCGAGTCGCGTATGAGACGTCCCGCGGACCGCCATTCTGAGATCTTCCGACGCGCGACCCCGTGGAGAAACTCTTTGACCCGCTCTTTCGACCAGCCCGCCCGTCTCAGGTGGCCGATGTGCTCGGGACAGAGCACCACTACCACTTCCCCCTGGTTCCAGCCCACACCCCCCGCGAACATCGCGTCCCGGAAGGATATGAGTATCTCTTCTGGTCTCTGAAACGCGTGGTTGTCAACCTGTATGCTGGACAGGCCCGCGAATATGGATACAGCGCTGTCCTCGGACGAAAACCCTCTGTCGGTCTGAAGCGGTTCCCACGGAGACACATCCTCATCCTCAGCGATGCACCAGGTGTACTTTCCGGGATGGCCCTGGGTCGCCTTGTCTATCTCGCCCGACACCGACCCGGTGGCGTTTATGATGACCAAGCGGATAGCGCGTCCAATCGTGGCGTTCGCACGGTGTCCCGGTCCGAAGACGCTGATGGATGAATTCAGGTCGACCTCTCGCGCTATTGGGCCGTTCACAACCGCGAGTACGGCGGAACCCTGGGTGCTGGCGGTCACCGCGTGCAGGTTGAATTGCGGTTCGCACATCGCTTCCACGGCGGCGAGAACGATCTTGAAATATTCCGGCTTGCACCCGGCCATGACGGAATTGACGGCGACCTTCTCAGCCGTGATCACTCTCCCCTTGGTCGGTTCGGTTCCGAGTATGTCCGAAGGACTCCTGCCCGCCGTATCCAGAAATTCCGCCACCAGGTCCGGTGTAGGCGGAATGATTGGCAGGCCGTCCGTCCAGCCCCGCTCTATGTACTCTTCGACCACGTCATTCCAGTCGTCGAACTGCATTTGATTCGAGCTCAGTCGCGTGTTAGACATTTTTACCTTTCCAGTCGGAAGTGGCCCGATTATATGAATAGGAGTACGTCTGGTCAACAGGTGGAAACGAACATTCGTATCTTGTGTTAGAATTGCGCCGCAATCGAACGGGCTAGTCCGTGATGAGTAATGAGGAGGAGCCGAATGGTCGAGGTCGAGTCGTCAATGCCGGCGCCCTTTCCAAATCCCGCAGGTTCGGATGTTCCCAGGTTCGCCCACCCCAGTGAGGAGGAGTTCGCCAGGATCCTGGACTTCTACGGTCTGCGGTGGGGCTACGAGCCAACGTCGTTTCCACTTGAGTGGAGCGATGACGGTCCCGTCGAGATGATGACTCCCGACTTCTACTTGCCGGACCTCGACCTGTATCTCGAATTGACTACCATGAAGCAGTCGCTGGTCACGCAGAAGAACCGCAAGATTCGGAAGCTGCGCGAAACATACCCTGATGTCAATGTGAAGTTACTGTACAGGAAGGACTTCCACCGCCTGTTGGCAAAGTACGGATTTGGCCCTCTGTCAGGTCCAGGCGTACCGCGCATTTCGAAAGTGCTGTTCACCGAGCGGCAGATCGGGCAGAAAGTGGAGGAACTCGGTAAGGCTCTTTCCGTAGATTACACCGAGAGTCAGCCTGTGCTCGTCGGAGTGCAGAGGGGCATGGTCTGTTTCATGGCCGACCTGATGCGCCACATCTCGCTGCCTATCCGGATGGATTTCATGTCCATTTCGCACTATGCGGGCGAAAACGGGCCTGACATCAGGATTACAAAGTCCTTGGATATCGACATCGAAGGGGCGGACATAATACTCGTCGAAGATATAGTGGATACCGGAATGACGCTCAACTGGTTGACCGGATACCTGCGCTCTCTTTGCCCATCCAGTGTCGAGGTGTGCGCGCTGCTCGACAAGCGAGTGCGACGAATAGCTGATGTGGAAATAAAGTACGTAGGCTTCGAAGCGCCGGACGAGTTCCTGGTCGGATACGGACTGGACTACATGGAGACTTACAGGAACCTGCCATTCATCGCGACCCTGAGGCCGGAGGAGAACTCTTGACAAAAGAGTACGCCCCAACAGGCTTCGCCTATCTGTCCTCAACCCCCTGGAACCCGGCGGGTGGGCCGCCTAGTCCCCGATGGTCTCCTCCATTCGGCTCGGTCCATTGGGACGTGTATCCATACTATACCGTCACGCAGTCCTTGTCAACAGGTTTTTAACCGAATTTTAAGAAAATGTTAAAATTAGGGAAAACGCACTCTACGCTGCCCCGCAACAACGATTAAACTCAGCATTGCCATCTACAAGGAGATCATGAATGACAACATCAGCGCCAACCGTTACGACGATCAACAAGACCGAGGCC
>JAAXHY010000391.1 GCA_012270665.1 Dehalococcoidia bacterium | reverse complement strand
AATTGGAGAAGGTTTCGATGAATGATCGACTGGAACTGCCGGAGCATTACCGCAAACAGGTGGAAGAGATACTGCGCGACAGGGTTCCTCACGCCGAGGTTTGGGCATATGGAAGTCGCGTTGACGGAACGAGTTACGAAGCGAGCGATCTCGATCTGGTAGTCCGCGCCCCCGGGCTGAAGCCCATCTCGGCTATGGGTATGGAGGCGCTGAGAGAAGCATTCCGGGAGTCTAACATTCCGATTATAGTGGAGGCGCGCGACTGGGCGAGACTGCCCACGAGCTTTCACCGAGAGATCGAGCGGAACTATGTACGGTTGAACGACTAATGACAAGAGACTGTGGACTGCGCAGCGAGCCCCGTCAGTGATTCACTGGCGGGGCTTTTCTTTTGTGGCTACGGAGACCGCATCGACACACAGGCTCGACGAGAGCCTGCTAATAGCGCGGCCCATCTATGGGTCGCCGCCAGAAAACCAGCAACGGAAAGGCATAACTGAGATGGCTGATATGAAATACGGCATAGCCCGCAGGATCATCCACGAAGAGCTGCACGACATTCCGGTCGGCTTCGCTGAGTTCCTGCTGGGACTGCATTACCTGGAGCGGGAGATAACTCAGGGGACGGTCTCCTACGTGAGCAGGCACGACGCGGACGAGTGGCTGCGCGACTACTTCAACGACTTTGACGCCACATACGAGGAGGTCATGGCAGCCAAGGAGTGGATCGACTCGATCCCCGAGTTCGTTGGCGACATGCTGATAGACATCTCCGACGTGGCGCTGCCGTCCAAACGCGAGAAGCCGAAGGACGTCTGGCTGTCGCTGGGCTATATCGACTGCGCCTGCGACGAGAACTACATCAAGCCCGCGCGCCCGTCGGAGAGCATAAGGACCGGACAGGAGATCATGTGCGGCGTATGCGGTGTCGCGTTCGATGACTGCCCCAACTCGCGCCTCAGGGAGGTGCTGGCTGCTGGGCTGCCATTTGACGAGCAAAACATCGAGTACGCGGGCAAGGGGTAAGGAGACTGGCCACCAAATGAAGCCCCGTTGCCGATGTGCAGCAGGGCTTCTGTCTTTTAACAGCCCATTAGGGCGGGAAGGAAAAATCGATGGCAGGAACGATAGACGCGAATACGAGAGAAATGGTGGCCTCGCTGTACGGGCCGGAGCCGGTGTCCGCTGAGGCGAAGACGCCGAGCGCGCCCGAATCTGTGACGACGGCGGAGAAGAGGAACCTGTCGCTCGACAGGCCGAACGTCAGGGCGGTGGTGAGCATGGAGGTGCGGATGTCCGGCGTGGACCAGTGCATGCGCCGTCTGGCCTACGAGGCAAAGGAGGTCGCGCCGAGCGACGAGATACCGACGCGCAACCGCGCGCTTATGGAGATGGGCAAGTACCTGGAGCCGCTGGTGAAGCAGCTGATGCGCGAGGACGGCTGGGATGTCGCAGACGAGTACGCCGTGGAGCTGCCCCACGACAGGATCATCCTGACGGGACACCCCGACGGCGTGGCGAGCCATCCGGAGAAGACGGCGGGACTGCCCGCCGTCATCGAGGTCAAGACGCGGTCGGTGTCAATGGCAGAGTACGCCTGGCAGGTGGGCGTCGAGCGCACACATCCGGAGGCCGTGAACCAGGCGGCGCTGTACAGCATGGCGCTGTTCGGCGAGATCCGGGACATCGTGGTCGTCACGATGGCCCGCGACTCCGGAGACTACAAGGCGGAGAGGATACCCGCCGAGCGCGTAAGAGAGGCGTACGACAGGGCGATGAAGCGCGTCAATGAGATAGGACGCATGGTGCTGAGAGGCGAGATACCCGAGCCCGAGCTTCCGCAGGGTGACGCTAAATGCCAGTCCTGCCCCTACAGGAGCCTGTGCGGGAACGCCGAAGTCCCTGAGAACCCCGGCGTGGGCGGTCTCACGGACGAGGAGCTTGAGGCGCAGCTGAGGTCGTGGATCGAAGCGAACGCTAGCGCGCCCAGGAGCAGCTCACCAACTTCGAAGGCGAAGAAGGCTGCTTCTGAGACGATCAAGGCGCACCTGGTCTCGACGGGCGAGCTTGCCGGCGAGATGGTGATTGACGGCAAGCAGTGGAACATGAAGGTTTCGGAGAGGCCGGGGACCACCATCGACATGGACTCCTTCAACGAACTCGTCGCGCCCGATGTCCGCGAGCAGGTGGTGGTGCCGACAGTGAGTCGCAGGCTCACCATAACGCCAGCGAAGAAAAAGTAAAACGTGGGGCAACCGCGCATGCTAAAGAGGACTGCCCCAACACTCTAGGGCGCTGGCATTGCGACATGCTCGCGCCCTTCCATTCTAGCACGGAAAGGAAGGTCGGAAGTTGGAGAGAAGAGAGTTTACCGATTTCGAGAGGGTCACACACAAGGGAAAGTACGCGGTGGTGTACGACATTGCCCACGACAAGGACGGCGGACTGTACTACCTGAGCATGGCGGGCAGCCGGCAGATGTCGGAGGGCATCGCGGCGGCGCTGCTGGACAGCGGGCATCGCAACAATAACACAGTCTATCTGGACACACCGGTGAACGGCGAAGACGGGCTATGGAACAAGTCCACCAGGAT
The DNA here is from genome assembly GCA_012270665.1 of Dehalococcoidia bacterium. Next base: position 263 of record JAAXHY010000391.1, on the reverse strand, counting down.
AAGCGTCGCCGCGCACACGATAGGGGCGATGCGCCGGATCACCAGGAAGGTGCAGGGAACCCGCGTGTTCCAGATTGTATTGGTGTCCAACCTGCTCAAGTGGGACTACAACTATGCCCATATCCAGACGGAGGCGGTCATCGACGAGAAAGATGAGTCGGATCAGGCGAAGGCGCAGAAGGAACTGGCGCAGAGGCGCTTCATTCTGATGGCCGACGAAGGTGAGGATCGGACAGCGACAGCGCAACGGTGGTTCGCCTACC
>JAAXHY010000233.1 GCA_012270665.1 Dehalococcoidia bacterium | reverse complement strand
TACGCCTCCTACGACTACTCTGAGGCCCTGGCGTCAGTCGACCGCTTCTTCGACATGGCCGCCGGACACGACAGCGCTGACTGAGCCGCCTATCCCTCGACTGCCGACTCCATGAACTCCACCGAGGCCGGGCGCCCCCACTTGTCCAACTCCACTGCCGCCACGTCAATCCGCCAGTCGCGCCAATCCGCGCCATCCTGCTGAAGAAATTCCTCGCTGGCGGCTATTATCCGGCGCGCCTTGGACGCCGTCACCGTCTCGGACGGCGTGCCAAACGCCGATGACCTCCGCGCTCTCACCTCGACGAAGCACAGCGCCCCGCCGTCTGCCGCTATAAGATCAACCTCGCCGAACCGCGTCCTGAAGTTGCGGCCCACTATCCTCATTCCCCGCTCTTCCAGCGCCGCCGCCGCGAACGATTCCGCCCACCTGCCGATTGCGCCGGGACTCTGGGACTGGACTCTGTGCGCTTCCCGCTTCACGGGGGCGAAGCTCATCCTGTGCGAGTGACACGGCCCCAACTCTGCAATCGCTTCCAGGTGCCGCCTCGTGCCATACCCCTTGTGAGCTTCGAATCCGTAGGACTGATACCGTTCGGCGAGAGACACCATGTATCGGTCGCGCTCCACCTTGGCCACGATAGACGCCGCCGCGATGCTAAGCGATTTGGAATCGCCCCTGATGATTGACTTTTGCGGCAGGCCCGACGAGGGCAGGGGAATGGCGTCTATAAGCAGGTAGGTGGCCGGAGGGCTCAGTTTTGACAGCGCGCGTCTCATCGCCCGCCTCACACTCCCCGCTATGCCAATCCGGTCTATCTCCGCTGGAGTCACCCAGCCAACCGCGTATGATAGAGCGGACCTTGTGATAGCCTCGTAGGCTTCTTCTCTTTGCGCCGCGCTCAACTGCTTGCTGTCTCGCGCCAGCGCGAACAGTTCCTGGCTGGGATTCTGTGGAAGAATGACAGCGCCCGCCGCCGCGGGGCCTGCTAGGCACCCGCGTCCTACCTCGTCTAGTCCGGCGATGTACTCATAGCCCTGCTGGTGAAACTCCGTTTCCAGATCGAAGTCGGGGATGGCATTCCTGACCGCCATTGGAAACCGGCGCTACTCTTCGATTCCCCTCTGGATGCCGCGGATGTATGCCACGTGGCCCACGTGTTGGCTCTCCTCAACGAGCAGATGGCTGAACATATCCGCTAGCGAGTACTCTGGCCTGCGAGGATGCGGCTTCAGCGCCAGATCCGCTTCGGAGATCGAGTCGAGGAACTTGTAGGTCTCCACACGCACGGCGTCGTAATAGGCGAGCATTTCGTCCATGTCAAACGCCGGAAAATCCGCTACCTGCTCAGCAGTGTATCGAAAGCCGCTCTCTTTCTCCGGCAGTCCCATCTTGCCGTGCCAGTCGTCCCGCTGCCAAACTGTGTCGCGCTGCTGGGCGAAACGCTGTATGAAGTCGTCCTCCACGCGCGCCATGTGCCACACGATGAAGTCAATGTGATTGGCCTCTGGCGTGGGCTGGAATCGGCGCTCCTCGGAGGAGAGTCCATCTAGGTGCGATTTGAGGTCGCTCAGGTATTCGTCGTAGCCCAGCCTGACGAGGTCTTTGAAGTCCAAAGTCTTTCTCCGTATGCCTGTATTGAAACTGTTCTCAGCCGACCGGAACGATAGCGGGGGCCTCAAGTTCGATATACCCGCCGCCGAGTATCCTGTCTCCATCGTAGAACACCACCGCCTGCCCGGGCGTTACTGCCCGCTGGGGCTCGTCGAACCTGATCTCCGCCCAGCCGTCACCGAGCGGTATCACGCTCGCGCTCGCCTCCGATGCCTTGTACCTTATCTTGGCGGTCACGTTCGTCATGTCTTCAGGCGGGGCGCCGGAGATGTAGTTGACTCGGGAAGCCCACAGGCTGGTTCGGAGCAGGTCCTCGCTGCCCCCAAGCACAACCTCGTTGGAGTCGGCGTCAATTCGGGTCACATAGAGCGGCCTTTCTGTATTCCCGTTCAGTCCCAGGCCGCGCCGCTGTCCGATGGTGAAGAACTGAATTCCTGGGTGAGTGCCGAGAACTTCGCCATCAACGTTGGTTAGATTGCCGGGCCTCGGCTTCACGCGCTCCGCCACGAACTCGCGGTAGTTGTCGTTAGGGATGAAGCATATCTC
>JAAXHY010000348.1 GCA_012270665.1 Dehalococcoidia bacterium | reverse complement strand
GTCAGTAGTGACAGGGGTGTCAGTAGTGACAGGGGTGTCAGTAGTGACAGGGGTCGGATTGAAGAAGCAGCCCTTGATATAGCCTTGCTCTTTCAACTGCCTCACAGACCGACGCGCCGCCGACTCGCTGATATCCAAGTGTCGACGGAGGTGAGCCGCTGGTTCCGCGCCGCAGATCATGCGCCCGCTCTTCCAGTCTGTGTGATAATAGAGCTCGACAGCGCAAAGCCTCGAAGTCTTTGAAAGCGCTTGGTCTTTTAGGATCGATCTCATCTGCGGATGTTTAGGGGCGTGTGGATCACTCGCCATCTCATCCTCCTTTCTTCTGTGTTTTAGTGTTGACATAAACCAAGAACGGTGTCAACACTGTCTACACAACGAAAGGAGAGAGCGCCATGCGCAAGAAGATCGTAAACATCAACTTCGACCAAGAGACCCTCGAGGCCCTCGACCGCTTCGTCGCCAAGCTCAAGGCTAGCGGTGAGGAGACCAACCGATCGAAGGTCGCTCGTCGCCTGATCAAGACCGCTCTCGTTATCGAGGAGAGCCGCTCATGAGCATCAGGACCTTCTTCGCTCATCCTGCCTGGGTGATGCCCGACGAGGCTATCGAGGCAGCTTCCCAGAACATCCCCTTCAACCCTGCCGGTGATGACTTCGCGGTCGTCGTGCATGGCGAGTGTCATCACTGCGATCACACTGGCGCTTGGCCCGTCGATCTTGAGGTCGGCGCTAACAACAACCTGACTTGCTTCGCTTGCGCGGAGATCATTGAGGAGAGTGCATCATGAACAACGATAACGGGCCTATCTGCTACACCGACCTCAAGCCCATCCGTCAAAGCGAGATCCCGACCGACGAGTGGATCCGTCCCGCTCCGCTGGTCGAGAATGATCCCTCTCTCTGGGAGACGGTCGCCGTCTCCCTCGCGATCGGCGCGGTGATCGTCGCGACAATCATCGGCTTCATCATCCCCCTATAAATAAGCAGGGGAGGCGCCCCCATAACCACGAAGCGCCCCCCCGACAAAGGAGTAAGTAAATGAATATCAGCATCGAAAAGCTCGCACAAGACAAGGCGCTCGCAGAGGCGCTCTCCGCTTCGCAGTTCTCGAAGGGTATGTCACCAGCCGATATCCTCTTCGCTCACTACGCGGTCGGAGCTCCGCGCGGGTGGAATATGGCACAGACGATCCAGAACACTCACCTGATGCGCGGTAACAAGCTCTCGGAACATGCTGCGGTTCAGTGGGCGGACGTTCTCGGTTCAGGACTCGTCGAAGAGCTGGAGTACACAGCTTGGGCGCCGGAGCGGGTCTCGCTCCGCGTGAAGCGTCGAGGACTGAAGGCGATGAGCTTCAGCTGGACGATGGACCAGGCGAAGCGAGCGAATCTGGCGAATAGCAACACTTGGCGCCAGTATCCCGAGCGGATGCTCGCGGCGAGGCTTCATACCGAGGTCGCCTCGGTTCTCTTTCCGGATATCGTCTGCCAGACCAGCGGCGCGAATACCTACTCAACAGAGGAGGCCGCCTTCTTCGATGCCAAAGGGAGAGACGAGGACAAGGTCGCCGAGACGATCGGCGTTCCAGAGCTCGCGCCGACGGAAGAACCAAGCGCTCCTCCTCGACCAGCGCCAGCGCCAGCGCCGAAGAAGAACGCGCTCGACGAGCTCCGCGAGCGCCTCGCTGATATGGGGATCCCCAACGATGACGCGCGGGTTTATCTCCAAGGGAAGAAGATCGCGCCGCCAACGACGAGCGACGAGGTCGAGGCGATCATGGACGAACACTTCAACATCGACGCTCCTTTCTTTACGCTTCACCCACACCTTCTCGGCGATAGCGCCGAGCTCAACTTCGAGGAGCTCTGATGAGCAGAGACAACAAGATCTCTAAGCGGGTTTTGCGGTCGCTCTACGCGTCCCAAGACCCTTTTGGGTTTTCAAACGAGAATGGTATCAGCGCCCTGATCTGGAATCATCCTGGCAAAGACGACGAGGGAGAGGGAGTGATCTTCATCGACGCAAAAG
>JAAXHY010000441.1 GCA_012270665.1 Dehalococcoidia bacterium | reverse complement strand
CCCTCCGCAACGCCCCCCTGTAGCCAAACCACCGTGCCCGCGCGATTCCAGCTCGCCGCCGACGCGCGGACACAGCGCCAGCCTCTGTGCGCGGCTCCCGCAGTTCGACTCACGACTCACGACTCACGAATCGCGGCCAAGGTTGACTTTCGATTCGCTTGTCTGTACACTGAATTACGCCGAAGGAACTGCAGTGAAGCCAAGTCCGCAAGCTGTCGCCTTCCTGCCGAGAGGCGTCAGCTTCTTTCTGTCTCTGAAACGGATTCTTCATCGAGGAGAACGAGCGCATGTCAGGTAGAGGGCGCCGCCGAACTCTCTTACACTGGTTGGCAGCAACTTTCGCGGGAGTCGTGCTGAGCGCCTGCATTATCGTGAATCCCCCCCCTGCGCCCACGCCCACGCCAATACCCACGCCTACCCCTACACGCCAGACAGCGATCGATGTCGTCAGGATCGTCGAGGGCGGCGACCCCGCCATTGTCGGTCAGACAGTTCGCGCCGTACTTGACCTGGATGAAGAATCTTACAGCGACCGCGGCCGCTGGCAGTGGGAACGCTCAAACGACGGCCTCACCGGCTGGATCAATGTTCCCGGCGCTCGGCTGACCGACTCCTCTCTGTTTACCCCGGGGTCAAACGATGAGGAAAAGTACTTGCGCGCCTCGGTACCATTCCTAGACAGCGACGACGTTGCCAGCATCGGAGTCAGCCCAATCATCGGCCCCGTTGAAACGGCCGCCATAGACACCTCGACAGTCGATTTCAGATTCGGCAATGACCCCGTCGTCGTGACCCGCGCGGTTCGCGCCTTCATTACCCTGTCGAGTTCTCAGTACAGCGATGCCGGGCGCTGGCGATGGGATAGGTCCGACAACGGTCTCAGAGGCTGGGTCGACGTCACCGACTACGATGCCGATGACCCATCGATCTATACGGCCGGTTCCGCCGATAAGGGCAAATATCTGCGCGCCTCAATCGTCTATCTGGACAGCGACGATAACCACAGAAGAGGTCTCAGCCAGACTATCGGGCCCGTCATCGCTGTCGATACGGTAACTGGCGTCGCCGAGTTCCATCAGGGCTCAAATCCGCCCAGGGTCGGCACCGAGATTCGCGTTCGCATCTCCCTTCCGGGCGACCAGTTCAGCAATGTCAGCATCTGGAAGTGGGAGCGCTCCGAGGACGGGCTCAGAAACTGGGAAGACATAACAAACTACGACTCTGGCAATTCATCAAGGCATACGCCTTCAGGCGACGACGACGGCCACTACCTGCGCGCTTCAGCTCTGTATGACGACAGCGATGACGAGCGCAAAAGGGCCTTGACCCCGACCATCGGACCCATCGTGAGGTAGGACCTCAGACACCGCCTGTTGACGAGTAGCCGACCTCTGTCCGGAACACGCCAAACCTCCCAGCTCTGACGACGCACAACCGGTCCCTATAGCTACATCGCAGCCTGCTCTCTCCTCCTGGCTGCGAGGCTGCCTTCCTCTTCACGACCACGCCAAGATCTCTCGAAGTCCCGGCGCCTCCTGTGCCAAAGAACACGCCCAAACAGTTTCCTCTTCGCCTGGACCTCCCCAACATAGCCCTGCCTTTTCAAATCAAGACGTTGCACGCAGCGCTCGCTCCACCCGCCGCGCTACACCAGTCCCCCGCTCCACGCTCCAGCCTCAAAAGACTTGGAGTGCAACGACTCCTCTACGGTGGGGCAATTCATTGATGACGTTGACAGAACGTAGGCATCCAGTCGATATGGCAATATAGGCCGATCTTGCGCCGATCTCGGCAGGATTTTTCGCCCTCTACCAGAGTAATTTCCACAAATTCTGCTCTCTTCTCGCTTGCCTCAATTTGGAAAAGCCCGATTGGCGAATGGATTTACATTCCAATATGCAGCGACTATACTGAGAACTCGCTGGACGGAAACCTTTAGGAAGATTCGTGTCGAGGATCGAGGTTTTGGGATCCGCTCCAAGCCCGCAAATCGGAAAAATAGAACCAATTGAGCTAGGAGGGTGATAGAATGGCGAACCTGCCGGTCAGAGGAGTAAATCGCGTACAAATGGTCCTAGGCATAGTCTTGCACATGTTCTTCCGCATCTGCGTAATCATGCTGCGCCTGTTCGTCAACAAAGTCACCCTTGCAATCGTCGGCGCGTTGATCATAGC
>JAAXHY010000138.1 GCA_012270665.1 Dehalococcoidia bacterium | reverse complement strand
GTGCATCTCCTCCTGGGCTATGTACTCGGCAAGCCCGTGCGTCTTGCCTGTGCCTCTCGCGCCGGATGTTATCTGCCTAGGGGGGCCACCATCAACTGAAACGACATAGACTTCCGCGTCTCTGACGAACGCTATCATCGAGCCGTCCGGGGACAGAGTTGGGTTCTGTACGGGGCCTTCGTCATTCGAGACCACAAGCCGCGCTTGCGAGTCCACCCCTTCTTTGACGTAAACGCCGGACTGGGCGGGTATGATAATCAGGTCGCGGTCGTTGGCCCATGAGTATCTGACGATGCCCTGACCGAGTTGGCGCTGGCGTTGGCGCAACAGCTGCTCTTCGAGCGAAAGCTCCGCTGATTCAGGTTCGACGCTCGCCTGTATGACACGCGACTCGCCCGTCTCCGTGTCGAGCGCGTATAACTGTCGTACAGGGCTCTGGTCTTCTCCGTATAGGTAAGTCACAAGGCGGTCGTCCGGGCTGAACGCGAACATCACCGGAATGGACATACCCGGCGGCGGGAATTTGGCTATCTCTTCGACTGGTATCGGCACGGTTCTATACTTCCTCCCAGTCCAGGGCCTTCTTTGCGCGCATATCGTGGATCTCAGACTCGGTATATCCCAATTCCTTCAGTATGGGAATCGTGTGCTGTCCTCTGAGTATGCCCGCGCCCGCTACGCACTTCGTGTGCGAGAAGTCCAGGATGGGAGCGTACCGCCACATGGGACCGAATCTGGGGTGTTCCACGTCCACCCTGAGACAGTTCTCCTCTACATGAGGATCCTCTGAGAAGAAGTGGTACATCCCCCTGTCTTCGGTCTGGACGCACCCCACGTCCACCGACGTCATAATCCGCTCCCATTCGAGCGCGGGCTTCCGCGCGAACTCGGCGGCGAGCTCGGAGATGAGCGCATCGTCGTTGGCATTGCGCGAGTCGGCATCCACAAACCGAGGATCTGTGAGAAGGTCGGGGCGTCCCAATGCCTCACACATGCGCCGCCACTCGTCCTCGAACGGGCAGTCGAGGAATACCCAGCCGTCGGAGGACTCGTATAGGCGATGCAGCGCGTTCAGGCCGTAGCCGCCTGGGTCCTGCGTGGGGCGGGGCAGTCTGCCCTCGTAGTCGAAGAAGTGGTCGGCGTTGACGTAGGCGTTGGAGCCTATCATAGTGGTTTCGACGTA
>JAAXHY010000534.1 GCA_012270665.1 Dehalococcoidia bacterium | reverse complement strand
AGATGCAGCAGGCTCAGACTGAGATGAAACAGGCTCAGACTGAGATGAAACAGGCTCAGACTGAGATGCAGCAGGCTCAGACTGAAATGCAACAGACTCAGACTGGGATGCAAAACGACATAAGGATGCTCAAGGACGACGTGGGCGTACTCAAGGGGCTCAGCGCGTTCGCTCCGACAGAGAGACGCTACGGGCTCATCGCCCTCGAATTGGGACTTGAGCCCGAAGATATTCTCTCCCCTGTTGAGATTGCGCGGCTGTCCATGAATGACGCGGCGCGGGATATTGACCAGTCCGCTCTCCAGAGTTTCAGAGACAGCGATCTGATTGTCAGCGCGCGCGCATCGGATGGAGAACTCTGTTACATAGCGGTTGAGGTCTCATACACTGTCGGACACTCCGATATGGACCGCGCTATCGCGCACGCGGAGCTAATCACCCGACTCACCGGCGCGCGCGCTTTTCCCGTGGTAAGCGGAGTGCGCGCCGCCGCGGTCGCCGAAACTCAGCTGGGTTCCGACGCCATTCACTGGCACCAACTGCCTAGAAAGACACTTGACCCCCGCTGAATTTTAGCGTCAGCAATCCATCCACCGCGGCCCGCTGTCTCCCAGCCCCAAATCCCCATTGACCTGACAGTTCCCAGACAGTATATTTCGGCGCATGATAATTGGACTTCTTTCCGACACACACCTCCCAAACCTGATAACCGACCTGGGCGAACTTGGCCCTGAGACCGCGGAGTTCTTCAGCGGCGTTGACCTCATCCTGCACGGCGGCGACCTCACCACGCCAACCGTTCTGGACTGGCTGGAACAGTTCGCCCCGGTCCTGTGCTCCACCGGCAACAACGACCCGATCCCGGACTCCCGCTGCGAGGATGTCCAGTTCCTGGAGATCGAGGGCTGGCGAGTCGGGATGCGGCACTCGCTCGAGGGACAATTCAGGCCCGTGCCAATCCTCCAGAACTACTTCCCGCAGCCGGTGGACATCATGATCTCAGGTCACACGCACGAGGAACGGCTGGAACACCGTGACGGCGTCACCCTCATCAACAGCGGCTCGATAACCTTCCCACACCACAAGGAACTGCGCTTCGGCACGGCAGGTCTGCTCGAACTGACGCCTCAGCGGATGAACGTGAAGCTGTTCCCGCTGGGACACACGAGCGGCAGACCCAATCCCACCCGTACACTCGAACTCGAAATTCTGCGCGACCACGACGGCCTGCTCATGGCCGCCGACTCCTGAACAGCAGGAACTACTGGAAAGCCCCTATGACACAACTCCTGGAAGACATAACCGTACTCGACTTCACGCAGGGCATGGCCGGCTCGGTAGCGACGATGGTCATGTCCGACTTCGGCGCGCGTGTCATCAAGATAGAGCCGCCCGGCGGCGACCCCTACCGCGCGATGCCCTCGGCTCCGGTGTGGCACAGGGGCAAGAGGAGCGTCATTCTCGACCTGGAACATGAGAAAGACAGGCGCCGCGCGCAGAAGCTCGCAGAGTCGGCAGACATTGTCGTGGAGAACTTTATTCCTGGCGACGCCAAGTCGAACGGAGTGGACTACGACACCCTCAGCGCGCTCAACCCGCGTCTCATATATACCTCGATAACCGCCTTCGGAGATAAGGGACCATATACCCGCTACCGCCCTTACGAGTCGCTGGTGAGCGCGAAGAGCGGCCGGTACATGGCATTCTCCGGTCAGAACGACCGGGAGGGCCCCAACTACGGCGCGGTTCAGGTCGCAAGCCACGCCGCCGCCATGGCCGCTGTGCGCGGAACGGTCGCCGCTCTCATGCTTCGAGACCGCGCGGGCAGGGGTCAGCGCGTCGAAACCAACCTGCTCAGGGCGATCACCTACTACGACCTGCTCCAGTTCGCGGTGTGGCAGATGATGATCAACCGGCCCGAGGAGTTCGACTTCGACCCCACGGTGGTCGCGTCGCGCCCCACGCCGATACAGTATCTTCCGGTCCGCGCCAAGGACGGTCGCTGGATACAGCTTGCCAACCTGATGGAACGTCTCTTCATCGCCGAGGTGAAGGCCATCGGGCTGGGTCATCTGCTCGAAGAGCCGCGCTACGCCGCCGCTCCGCACCTGGACGACGACCCTCGTGAGAAAATGCGCGAGTTCATTCTGGAACGGATGCAGGAGAAGACGCTGGACGAGTGGATGGAGTTCTTCATCAACGTGGAGGGCGACGTTGCCGCCGAGCCGTTCATGACGTCGGTGGAGGCTCTCGACCACACCCAGGTGATCCACAACGGACTGGCCCAGAAGGTTGAAGACCCCACATTGGGAGTCACGCGGCAGATAGGCCCACTGTTCCGCATGGACGCCTGTCCTCCGAAGATACAAGGACCTGCTCCCCAGCCGGGTCAGCACACCGAGGAAGTCCTCTCCGACTTCTCACCCTCTCCCCCGATGGAAGGGGAACGGGGTGATGGTAAAGATTTTCCCGCGCATCCACTGGAGGGGTTCACCATTCTGGATCTGTCCACCGTGATAGCGGGGCCGGTCTCGGGGTCGCTGCTGGCAGAACTCGGGGCCAGGGTCATTCGTATCGAGACGCTTGCCGGGGACTGGATGAGGAACACCTTCAACGGACTCGCCACGAACCGCACGATGGCCGGAACCCAGGGCCTTTCCATAGACCTGAAATCCGCCGAGGGCCGCGAGGTTCTGAACAGGCTTCTGCCGAAGATAGATGTCGTTCTTCATAACATGAGGCCGGGCGCGCCGGAGCGTGTCGGAATTGGTATCGAGCAGGTGAGGGAACTGAACCCTGACGCTGTATATGTCTATCTCGGAGGCTACGGCTCCAGCGGCCCGCACAGCCACCGCCCGTCCATGCACCCGATTGGCGGCGCACTGGGTGGGGGTGTAATGGCGCAGATCGGCAGCGCGGGCATTCCTGACCCGGACACCCCTCTGAGCATGGACGAGATCAAAGCCGTATCCCGCAGGCTCGGACGCGCCAACGAAGTCAACCCGGACCCCAACACCGCCATGGTTACAGCGACCGCCATAACTATGGCCCTCTACGCCCGTCAGCGCTTCGGAACGCCTCAGTACGTCGAAACCACTATGATAGGCTCCAACGCCTACGTCAACGCCGACCACTTCTTCGACTACGAGGGCAGACTGCCCCGCCCCACGCAGGACCCCGGCGGCTACGGCCTGAACGCGCTGCATCGCCTATACGAGTCCTCCGACGGCTGGGTATTCCTCGACTGCCCGTTCGAGGACGAGTGGCGGCGCATGTGTGAGGCTCTGGGTCGTTCCGACCTGGTATCCGATCCAAGATTCGCGGACTCGGACGCTCGCGGCGCCAATGACGATGCGCTCATCTCCGAGCTCGCCGCCGAGTTCGCGCGGAAGCCCGCGCTCGAATGGGAGCGGGTTATGACGTCAGTGGACGTGGGGTGCGTCCAGACCGAAGACAGGGGGATGTACCACTTCTTCTCAGAGGATCCTCATGTAGAGGAGAACTGTCTCAGGGTGGACGTGGAACACCCCAGATTCGGTCCCATGTGGCGGTACGCTCCCATCCTGGACTTCTCGCATACGAAGTGCGTAGCGGGCGCGGGCATACTCAGAGGACAGCACACGATTCCCATACTGAAGGAATTGGGTTATACCGAGTCTGAGATCCATGATATGCGCGCAAAGAAGGCCCTGGACTGGGAGGAAGTATAGAACCGTGCCGATACCAGTCGAAGAGATAGCCAAATTCCCGCCACCGGGTATGTCCATTCCGGTGATGTTCGCGTTCAGCCCGGACGACCGCCTTGTGACTTACCTATACGGAGAAGACCAGATCCCTGTACGACAGCTATACGCGCTCGACACGGAGACGGGCGAGTCGCGTGTCATACAGGCGAGCGTCGAACCTGAATCAGCGGAGCTTTCGCTCGAAGAGCAGCTGTTGCGCCAGCGCCAACGCCAACTCGGTCAGGGCATCGTCAGATACTCATGGGCCGACGACCGCGATCTGATCCTCATACCCGCCCAGTCAGGCGTTTATGTAAAAGAGGGGGTGGACTCGCCGGCGCGGCTCGTGATCTCGAACGACGAAGGCCCTGTACAGAACCCAACTCTGTCCCCGGACGGCTCGATGATAGCGTTCGTCAGAGACGCGGAAGTCTATGTCGTTTCAGTTGATGGTGGCCCCCCTAGGCAGATAACATCCGGCGCGAGAGGCACAGGCAAGACGCACGGGCTTGCCGAGTACATAGCCCAGGAGGAGATGCACCGTCTAACCGGGCTGTGGTGGTCGAAGGACAGCCGCCACATCGCCTTCGAGGAAGCGGACGAGACCCATATCCCGGTATATCGCATAGTGCACCAGGGCAAGGACGATACGGGCCCATCCGCACAGGAAGATCATGGTTACCCGTTCGCGGGCATGGAGAACGCGCGCGTCCGGTTGGGAGTCGTTCCGGTCGAGGACGGTAGCCCGGCATGGATGGACCTGGGAGACGATCCCGACATCTATCTTGCCCGCGTCAACTGGATGCCGGACGGATCACTTTGCGCGCAGATCGAAAATCGAGAGCAGACCAAGCTCGACCTGCTGAGGTTCGACATATCCACGGGCCAGCCGACCACCCTGCTAACTGAGTCCTCGGAAGTCTGGATAAACCTGAACGATATGTTCCGCCCTCTCGATGACGGCAATTTCATCTGGGCTTCGGAGCGCAGCGGATTCAACCACCTATACCG
>JAAXHY010000584.1 GCA_012270665.1 Dehalococcoidia bacterium | reverse complement strand
AGCGTCAGTCCGACCGAGCCGTCCAGCTCGATGAACTCGATGTGATGTCCTGCGAGTGGAGTGGTCGAGGAGAACTCCACCCACGCCCTGTTCGCGTCCCATCCGACGCGCCGTATCGTCGTCGTGGCGTCGTCTGCCGTGAAGGAAGCGGGCTCGAGCGCGCCGCGGTAGTCGTCCGCTACCACCGCTGATCCCTCGGCGATTGGGTCGAAGAACGCCTCGTGAAGCGTTCCTTCGGGCGCGGCGACGGCGACGAAGTGCTCCAGCCTCTTCCGTTCCTCTTCTGGCAGTCCATCGCAGACGATAAATCTCTTCGGGGTGTCTATGAAGTAGAACCTGTAGGCTCCGGAGGGAAGGGGACGCGCCAAGGATACCTCGCCTGGGTACTCCAGGTCGAACAAATCCCTGTCTTGCCCTCCAAGCCGGAACATTGCTTCATACTTGCTGGGGATGGTCTCTCCATGTTCCTCCACATAGTGGTGTCCAAGTTCGAACATATAGACCATGTTGCCGGCAGGCAGACCGGAGGCCAACGCATGGTCATAGCGCATGTGATAGTATCCTTCACCCTCACTGGCGAGAAGCTCTTTGCTGTGGCGGACCCGGCTCTCCTCCATATACTTGTGCAGGATGCATTCCCGGTACTCTTCCGAGCCGTCGCCATCGTCAATCTCAGCCTGAAGCGCTGCGATCAGCGCCTTCATCTCCGACAGCGTGACCGTTGGTGTCCCCGATGATTTCGACTGTGCGCCTTGCGCTTGAAATTCTTCTTCATCCGAGGGCGCTTCCAAGAGAAAACTCTGTTCACTTATGCCCAGCGCGCTTGCCGCGGCGGCGACTACTGGCATGTCGCCGAACGTAGCCTCCGGCAGCCATCTCCTGTTATGGCGGCTGGCTATCGTGTAGTTGTCCTCACCGAAATATCGCAGAGAACCGAGCGCATATTGGCCCGGCTTCTTGCTGCTGGGCAGATATGGATGGTCGTCCCACAGAAAGACTATCGCTTCCCTGTCGTCCCAGCGCGTGTCTCTCGCGCTGAGGAAGTCCTCGCTGCTCGTGGCAGCCCCTTCCTCGGTTTCGTAGCGCGCTTCCAGATCATACCCAACCGCCACCAGTTCGCTTCCGCCGCTTCCCTTAAGGTACTCCAGCGCCTTGAATTTGAA
>JAAXHY010000227.1 GCA_012270665.1 Dehalococcoidia bacterium | reverse complement strand
CACAGCGCCTGCGCCGTCATCATCGAACTTCCGTCCCCCACGATCCCCACGACCGGCCTGTCCGGGTTGGCCAGCTTCAGCCCAAGCGCGCCGCCCATTCCCCAGCCCAGCGCTCCGCCCCGTTCTCCGAACACCGTGCCAGGCTCGTCAAACGAAATAGCGGCGTGTACCGCGTCCCGCGTGGTGACCGAATCGTCCGCGATGAGCGTTCCGGACGGCAGCGCGCTCGCCACCTCGTGCATCATTCGCTCCGTGGACATCGGACTCATGCCCCAGCGGTCCTTCAATCGCCGCTGGGCTGCTGCGTTCAGCGCAGCCTTCTGTTCCGCGAGATTCGCCGTCCGACCCTTAGCCGCCTCGCTGTCCGAGCCGCTCATGGTGGACTCCAGCGCGTCTGCCAGGCGGGCCAGCCCCGTCTTGGGATCAGCGATTATGCCAATGTCAGTAGGCTCGCTCTTTCCCACTTCCCGATGGGACTGGTCCATATGAATCAGCTTGGTCTGCGGCCCAAGCGCGCGGCCCGAGTAGTAGAAGAATCCGCTGAAGACGTTGGTTCCAACCGCCAGGACCACATCGGCGTCCGCGAACAGTTCGCGCGTGGCTGGACTCGACGGCGCGGAGCGTCCCATGAACTGCGGGTGCGCTGTCGGGAAGTTCATCTCCGAGTACGCCGACGAATACACCCGCGCCCCTGTCAGTTCGGCGACGCGCGCCGCCTCCGCGATTCCGCCCGACTGCGCCAGCCGGTCGCCGACTATCATCACAGGGTTGCTGGCCGAGCCGAACAGGTCGGCGGCCTCAGACACCGCCTGCGCATCCGGCGCCATCCTGAAGTAGCCGGGCGACGATGAGACTATCTCCACGTCGGCCTCATCGTCCAGCGCGTTCGCCGAGAAGCCGACATATACCGGCCCGGTCGGAGGCGTCTTCGCCTCGTTGAAAGCGCGACGTATCACCGACGGTATCTGCTCCGGGTGTGTCGCCTCCGCGCTCCACTTGGTGAACAGTCGCACCATCTCGTCCAGACGGGTGCGCCCCTCGGCCAGCTTGCGCACATCCTTGTTCGCGCTCGTCACCACCATTGGCGTGCCGCCCTCATAGGCGTTGTTCAGCAGGCTTATGCCGTTGGCGAGCCCCGTCTCGATATGCAGGTTCACGAACGACGGTCGCTGCGTGGAGCGCGCGTATGCGTCCGCCATACCCATAGCCGCCCCTTCCTGGGTCGTGAGTATGTATTCAATGTCAGGGTAGTCTTCCAGCGCGTCCAGTATGGCGCTCTCACTCGTGCCCGGATTGCCGAATATGTACTTGACGCCCTCGGCCCTCAGCATCTCCATTAGCGCGCGCTTTCCGGTCATTCTTGTCATTGGGGAACTCCAATTCTGAGCGCTATGCTCTACGGTTGTCGGAAAGGGTATCACACACTCACATAAGGCCGTCTTCACCTCTTTCCCTGAGTTTCTCCGCGGCCTCTCGCCAACCGGATCTCGGAGCGCGAGATCCCACTATCAGAACGCCCGACTGGACGACTCGAATCTCAGCTTCACTCTCAAGCCCCGCTTCTTCTATGAAAGACTCGGGGATGCGTATGCCTCGGGAATTGCCTATTCGAATGATCCTGATCTTCATGGTCGGCGCCCCTCCATCTAGTGTATCTACATCATACCCCTTCTGAGAACAAGCATGTCCCTCGCTACCTGCTACAAAGAGGTGGTTATCTATTTCGGTAGCAAGCTCAGATATCTGATTGACCTACGAACGATGTGAAATATAATGTTGTTAGACGCAGTAAGCATTGGGGAGAAGCGCATTCGCTTACTCACGATTTGGACCTTCTTGAGCAGGTCGAAAAGGCGACGCTTCGTATGGTCACCCAGGCCATCTATGACTTCCGAAGCGAAGCGAGCGAGTTCTTCATCCATGAACCTGACCTCGTCGCTGACATTGGCATTCGCATGGAGTGAATAGG
>JAAXHY010000246.1 GCA_012270665.1 Dehalococcoidia bacterium | reverse complement strand
GAATGCCGCGCAGCATTCAGGGCTGCACGCGCTGGCGAAGTCGCGGTCCTGGCCTGGCCGCACTTAAGCGTGGGCGCTAGAAGAGAGACAGAAGCTCGCTCGCCTCCCTGATGACGGGCCTGTCGTAGATGCGGATGGGATTGGCGACTTCCAACGCCTTCTCTAGGTCAGCGCGCGCCTCGACCTTCCTGCCCTCGTCCAAATGGACCTTCGCCCTCGCCACATAGGTTCCGGCGTACTCCGGCTCGAGCTCGATGGCCTTGTCGAAATCTTCCAGCGCCAGTGCCAGCCGCTCGTCGCCATAGAACGCCAGTCCTCGCCGGTAGTACGCTCTACCGAAGTCGGGCAGCTTCCGTATCACGAGGTCGAAAGCGGTGATAGCGTCGTCGAATTCCTGCACTTCCAGCAGCCTGACGGCGCGGCTGTACTCGAACAGCGCCGCCGTCTGGACGGTCGGAGTGGGTTCCGGTTCGGCTGTGGGTTCGGGAGTTGCGGTGGGCTCAGGCGCCGCTGTCGGTACGGGTGTTTTTGTAGGTTCAGGCGTCACGGTTGGGACCGCGGTAGGCTCCGGAGTCGGCGCTGGAGCGGGAGCCGGCTCCGAACAGGCCAGCGCCAGAACCATGAGTCCGATTCCCAAAGCCAGAGTTGCGCTAATCTTGGTCATTATGCTGGTCCGTGAACCTCTTTTGCGAGATTTATCGTCTGCCATTCAGCATAGCATACGCACGGGAGGCGGTAGGGGGTTTTCTCCGCGCCCGTGATGGAATAGAGTATATGGGACACTGAATCAACTTGGTTTACCTGAGGAAGCGCCGTGATTAGAACATTGGACGGGATTACACCCAGAATTCACCCGACCGCCTTCGTGAGCGAGGCGGCATACGTGATCGGAGATGTGGAAATTGGCGAAGGCTCCAGCGTCTGGCCTGGCAGCGTCATCCGGGGGGACATGGGCAAGATAACTATCGGCAGGTACACCTGCATCCAGGACAACTCCGTCGTCCACTGCGACACCGACGCGACAATAGGCGACTACGTGGTCATAGGCCACCGCGTGGTGTGCCACGCGAAGAACGTCGGCGCCAGGACGCTGCTGGGCAACGGCGCGGTCGTCAACGACGGCGTGGAGATAGGCGACGAGTGCGTCGTTGCGTCCGGAGCGGTCGTGCTGGACGATATGCGGGTGCCCGACCGCTCGATAGTCGTCGGCGTTCCGGGTCGCGTTCGGGGACAGGTTCAGGATAGGCACCTGGAACTCGGTGAGTACTTCAACAAGGTCTATGTGCTGAAGACGCAGCGCTATAAGAGGAACGGCGGCCTTGAGTAGTCCGCAGCCGTTAGTCGTCAGTTCTGGGCTATCGGAGGCGCGATGTTCACATCCTGTCGGGGGCGTTCATGCCCATAAGGGAGAGACAGCGCGCGAGCGCTATTCTGGACGCCAGGCACAACCGCAGTCTGGCGCGGGTGAGTTCCTCCTC
>JAAXHY010000514.1 GCA_012270665.1 Dehalococcoidia bacterium | reverse complement strand
CTGGGCGAGAACTTCCACAACCGGGGTCGGAGGTCGGAGGAGCAGATAGACCTGCTGCGCAAGCTGTGGACGAACGACCTCATCACCTATGAAGGACGCTGGCACAAGGTTACGGACGCCGGTCTGAATCCGCTGCCCGTTCAGCAGCCGATACCCGTCTGGTTCGGTGGAGCGGCTCCGCAGACTATACGCCGTGTAGCGACGATGGGCGACGGATGGTTCCCGCTGTTCAGGCCGGACGATCACGGCAGGGAGCTCATCGAGAGCATGAGGGAGCAGGCGGCTGAGGCGGGACGCGGGCCGGAGGACATCGGCGTCGNNNNCGCGAACCGCCGAGGCGTGGCGCGAGCTAGGGGCGACTCACCTGTCGGTGAACACGATGAACGCGGGACTCGAGTCTCCGCAGGCGCACATAGAGGCGATAGGTCGGTTCAGGGAAGTGATGAGGTAGGCAAAAATAAGGAGGCATGAGGTTTCTGTCTCATGCCTCTCCACTTACCGCAGCGTGGAAATTCAGACAGTTGCTTTCAGTCTTCGGCTTCCACGAGAACCCGGCGGTTCTGCAACGGTATATCAGCGCGGACTTCCACAGGCAGTGAATCGTACGTTTTGAGCAAGTTCTCTACCAGTTCGTGCGGGCCCCACAGTCGTATCTCAAAGAATGAGCGTTCGTTCTCCTTTCGGACAACTCCGGTGAAGTCTGAAAGACTGACTAGCAGCCCATGCTGAGCTCCAAAACCGCGTATGTTTCCCTGTAAGCGATTGTAGTCCGGCAGCCCTACCGGAGCACCGCCTGATTTGACTTGTACACACAGCCTCGGATCGCCAAACCCCATCTCGCCCATTCCGGCTACTACATCAACGCCACCATCGGGACCAATCCTCGTCTGGATGGCGTGGTAACCCGACGCCTTCAAGATTTCCGCTACAAGATATTCCAGCCGAGTTCCAAAGAATCTTTGCCTGATTCGCTGGACGATGCGGTCTTCGATCTGCTCGTCCAGATCGCTCTCAGGGACGTCGTCATCGGGGATATATATCTCCTCTTCCGATTCCACTAACGGCTCCCCGGCAAGGTGAGCCTCAACGACTCGGTTGATACGAGTTTTAGCGGCTTCTTTCCTGACTTGGAATACCGTGAGT
>JAAXHY010000062.1 GCA_012270665.1 Dehalococcoidia bacterium | reverse complement strand
AGCATACTCTATCCGCCGAGGCGCAGCACTGCATAGCCGATTTCACCATGTTCGAGGGCAAGGAGGTGACCGGACAGCCCGTCCTTACCATGCAGCGCGGCGAGATAATCGTCGAAAACGGCATGATGCGGCGTCCGAAGGGCCGGGCTAACTTCCTCGCCGGAAATCCCAACTTGGCCGCCTACGCTCCGTCCGGCCACAGGGTCATGTAGAAATAGGGCCGCCAATCAGTCAGGAGAACATTGCGCAAGAGCTAGGATTCTCAGACAAGCCCAAGGCTTCACGTCGGGGTGTTTAGCCGTCGGTATATGTAGCTTAAGTCCGGGACTCACTCGGAATGCTCTGAGGAGCTACTCTTGTATCCGGGCAGGTTTATACTGTCAGCGTGGCAATAGCGGATTCGTCGGTCAGACGGTCTGTAAGTCTTTCGACCGGAGGAATGCCCGGAGAGGTCGGCAGCTCCAGCCAGCAGGTTTCAGTTCCGTCTCCAGGATAGATCGGGCCGGAATAGAATTCTATGTCGTCAGGGTTGTTTATGCTGGCTGAAATGAGGTTGACCTCGCCGGGTTCCCAATCGTTCACAAGGAGGTCATCAAGATCAAGTCCGGTACTGCGTTTAATGTAGTCACACAGTGAATCCTGTATAACCCAGATGGTACACCCGCCCCAGTGATTCGCTATTTCAGATTTGACTATCATCTGGGATAGCATACGTGCCCAAACCTGCCGTGCGTTGACTCCCGGCGACTGACCCAATTCCGGTATAACGCCATGCTCGTACAGCACAGCGCCAGCGAACGCGGATCGGATATCCGTCCTCCTTGCTCTGTTGCCGCCCGAGGTTGAAGCGGTCATGACTTCGACGATGACCGGCGGGCAGTCGTCTTTACGCAAAACGTAGTCCATTCGATAATCCACGCCTAACTCGCGGTCAAGCAACCTTATTTCGGACCAAACCCGGATCTCGTCCCCCCGTTGGAATCCGGCGACTTGCAGAACACGCTCGGCAAGCGGACGCTGAGAATCCGAAAAGAACCCGGACTCGAACGACAGGAGACGACGTGGGCATACCGCCCAATCTATATCCGTGGCGCCCGTCCCACCGGAAAGACGAACGGAGCATACCCCGCACGGGATAAATCCCCCACCCGCTTCTCCAACGGAGAGGTCGAACAGCGAAGCCAGCGGTTGATCCGTCGAGGGCCATCGGGCCATGTCTCGGTTGCCGCCGCCATCGCACAATTTCATCATGTGGGGGCAGAACGCTTGCCTGGACGCCGCTCGCCTTGCGCCTCCTTCTCCTAGAGCGAGCCCGTAGAGTTCCTTCACGTAAGGCATAGCGCGTCCCTTATATTGCGGACTACGGCGCGCGCCAGGGGCGGAGGGACCGCGTTGGCTACCTGGCGGTGCTGGTCAAGGTCTCGCACAACACCTGTTCTTCGTCGGATTGGGCCCTCTAATATATAAGCATCCGGGAATCCCTGTAATCGCGCGGCCTCGCGCGGGGTGATGTATCGGTCTTCGACAGGATGGTATAACGCCTCTCCACAGCGCAGAGTGAGAGACTGGGAATGTCTGTCCAAACGTCGGAACTTAGTCGTATCCTTCCTCGTGAGTTTCTGGATGATGTCCGGGGGGGCGTCCGCGACCTTAGACAGCCAAGACCCTTCGGGGACGTAGGATATGCGTTCCCTATCTCTCTTTGGTGTCACGTCAATATGGTTGGGAACCAGCGGTACCTCATCTGGAGGGACGGTGGGCGGAAGGTCGTCAATAGCGTCGCCCACAGTCGGAAGAACGCCAAGTTCGCCAAAGGGGAATTCAAATCGTGCGCCAGGCGGCAACCCTACGACAACGGCGCGCTTGCGGCGCTGCGCTACTCCATAATGAACCGCGTCAAGGACTTGGATGTGCAGGTCATAGCCGATGTTATGAAATTCTTCGCTGAGGATATCCTGCATGGTCGCCGTCTCGGTGACGGGCGCTTGAAGAAATCTGGGAACCTGTTCTATCAACACGGCGGCCGGCCGCAATGCATCGGCGAACCTGAGCATCTCGAATACCAGACTGCCCCTGGGGTCGGATACGCCGTGTTGTTTTCCCATTTGGCTGAAGGGTTGGCAAGGCGGTCCTCCGTGAAGCAGGTCCAGGTCGCCGGGTTTGAAATCAAGGCTATCCGCCATGCGCTCGGGGTCGAGAGCGCGAACATCCACCTGCCAGACGGTCTTTCCACGCCTGTTCCTACGGAGTGTGGAAACGCAGTGAGGATCAAATTCCACTGAACAGACATTCTTGAAACTCGCCTGGCCCACGCCGATATCCAAGCCACCCGCTCCAGAGAATAGACTCAAGGCTGTAAGTTTCATGCCCGCTATCTCCCGTCAATTAGGTCAAGTATAATGTTGACATATCAAAACAAATGTATCAACCCTATATACGCTCTTTTGGGCTTCACTGTGCGCCGAACCGCACATCCCGCGCCCAATATGCGCTACAATAGCCGTCACGCCAACCTCGACCAAGGAGCCGCGCCTTGACCACCACACAAGAAAACATCCGACTCACCGAACTTGCAAGCTGCGCGGGTTGAGCGTCCAAGTTCAGCCCCGAGGACCTGGGACAGGTCCTGAGCAAACTCCCGCCGGTCTCAGACCCGAATCTCCTGGTTGGCGTCAACACCGGAGACGACGCCGCCGTCTATCGCATGGACGACGACACCGCGCTCATACAGACGGTGGACTTCTTCCCGCCCATAGTTGACGATCCCTACTCGTTCGGTCAGATTGCGGTGGCGAACGCGCTGAGCGACGTTTACGCGATGGGCGGCAGGCCTCTGACCGCGCTCAACATCGTGGGGTTTCCGGTTTCGCTCCCCAAGGACCTGCTGGGCAACATCCTGGTGGGCGGCGCGGACAAGGCGCGCGAGGCGGGAGTCCTGATAGTCGGCGGTCACACGGTTGACGACGAAGAACCCAAATACGGCCTGTCCGTCACCGGCGTGGTGCGCCCCGGCGACCATGTGACCAACGCGGGCGCAAAGCCGGGCGATAATCTCGTCCTCACCAAGCCCATCGGCACCGGAGTGATCACGACCGCCGCCAAGCAGGGGATCGCGCCGGAAGATGTTCTCGATACCGCGGTCCGCATGATGAGCCAACTCAACGACGCTGCCGCCCGCGCGATGAACGAGGTGGGAGTCCACGCTTGTGTTGACGTAACCGGCTTCGGGCTGCTCGGACACCTCAGGGGCATGACCCGCGCCAGCGGCGTCGGAGCGTCGCTCTCATTCGACTCGATCCCGTTCATACCCGGGGCGTCCCATCTCGCGGAGGACGGCGTGGCGCCGGGCGGCACGCATCGCAACTTAGCCTCGCTGGAAGAGGACGTATGCTGGGACGATTCCGTAACCGACGTCCAGAAGATACTGCTCGCCGACGCCCAGACCTCCGGCGGCCTGCTGATATCGGTCTCTGACGAAAAGACCGGCGCGCTGCTGTCCGCGCTCGAATCCCACGGCGTCCGAACCCACGCCGTAATAGGCCGCGTCACAGATAACAAGGATGCTCCATCCATCGCCGTCCAACCATAGATTGATTTGCCACGTCCAACACACCCCGAGGTGGGTGGCAATACCAATTTAGGCCGATGTGACCGTGAAACGTGTCCTGTGCTACAATATCCCCCATGACGAACAAATGCGCTTGATATATATAGGGAGAAAATTATAAATCACTATTCGCCCGCTCGAAAAACTTTCTACCCAAAGCTAACGACAGGTCTTTCCAGGTCACTTTCCTGGCGGTCCGTGCCCTGCCCCACTTGGAAACTCACCTGTAAGCTCACTAGGAAACTATAAGGGATAATTTATGACCACCGCTTCCGCCGACTCGATGTCCGCGTCAATCAGAAGACACATATCCGACAACGTAAGAGCCGCGCTTGACGCCGCTCAACAGTCGGGCGAACTTCCGGAGGCCTGTGTAACTGACCTTTCGATAGAAAGGCCGCGTACTGCCGAGAACGGCGACTACTCCTGCAGCCTCGCCATGAAACTCGCCCGTCCAATGAGGATGAATCCCAGGGCCATAGGCGAGGCGATAGTCGCATCCCTGCCCGACTCCGAGATGATC
>JAAXHY010000524.1 GCA_012270665.1 Dehalococcoidia bacterium | reverse complement strand
GCCTGCGCTATAAACAGTGATTTATATATATGTTCTAAATCCATGCCGTAATTGTAGCATAGAATGAAGTATCAGGCGAAACCTCGAAAGACTTTGAAAAGGCCATGCCCGTACCCCAAACTTCTTTGCAATCTGGAACATTGCTGCATTATGCTATAGTAATTGAACAAACAGCAGAGATTGGGAGCCTCAATTGAAGATAACTCAAGAAGAAGTTGTGGACAATCAAACGACTCTCCGCATCGAACTTGAGGAAGCGGACCTGAATCCATACCTAGACCAGGGATACAGGCGACTGGCTCCACAGATTTCTATCCCCGGGTTCCGCAGGGGTAAAGTTCCCCGGCACATAGTCGAAGGCTTCATGGGGCGCGAGAGCCTGCTCAACGAAGTCCTCGACAACATGGTCTTCGAAGTAACCAGCAAGGCCATCGAAGAACAGGAAATAGACGCTGCCGGAGCGCCGAAGATAGAGGACCTCGATCTTGATCCCGTCAGCTTCACCGCCATCGTAGCGCTGAGACCCGAAGTTCAACTGGGCGACTACAAGGCGATTCGAGTCCCCTACGAAACGGACGATGTAACCGACGAACTCGTTTCGGAGAGGATTGACGACATACGCGAGAGCATGGGATCCTGGGAGATAGTCGAAAGGGCGCCGCAGATGGGCGACCTGCTAAACCTGGACGCCCGCGGAGAGATCGAGGGCGAGGAGTTCTGGAGCCGCGAAGACGGCGTATTGTACCTCGATGAAGAGGGTTCTGTGCCTGTAACCGGATTCCCGCAGGCAATGGTGGGAATCGAACCCGGACAGGAAACAGAGTTTACGCTCTCGATCCCCGAAGATTTCAGAGACGCCTCGATAGCCGGTAAGGAGGCGTCTTTTACTGTAACGGTAAAAGAGGTCCGGGAACGCAGCCTGCCCGAACTGAACGACGAGTTCGCCCAGGGCCTTCCCGATGGATATGAGAATCTGGAAGTGCTTCGAGAGGCGGTCAGGGAGGGCATGATCAAGGACGCGGAGGCGAGGCTGGAACAGGAGTATGAGAGCAGGGTGGTGCAAACCCTGATAGACGAGGCGACTATCACTATACCGCCCGTCATGCTGGAGAATGAGACCAACAGAGTCCTGAACACCCAGGAACTGTTCCTCGAAAGGGCGAACATACGCAGGGACGACTACCTGCGCTCCATCGGAAAGACTGAAGAAGAAGCCCAGCAGGAGGCCGAGGAGGAAGCGGAGCAGCGCATAAGGCGTACCTTCGCCCTTGACAAGGTCTCCGAACTGGAGACCATCGAAGTATCGGAGGAAGAGATAGACGAGCGGTTCAACGAGATGTACGCGGGCCAGCGCATGAGAAGGCAGGAGCGCCGCAGCCGCCGCGAACCACTGGACGATATGCTCAAGTATGAAAAGGCCGTCGCCCTTCTCGTAGAGATCGCCAAGTCCGATTCCGAAGACCAATCCGCGGAAGAGCAGCCAGAATCCAACTCACAAGACGCTCAAGAAGGAGATGCGCAAGATGATGAATAGGCCCGAGAACGTCATCCCTATGGTGGTGGAGTCCGGTTCCAGGGGAGAGCGAGCCTACGATATATATTCGCTACTCCTGAAAGAGCGGATCATCTTCCTGAGCACCGCGATCTACGATCAAGTCGCCAACAACATCATCGCCCAGCTTCTCTACCTCG
>JAAXHY010000222.1 GCA_012270665.1 Dehalococcoidia bacterium | reverse complement strand
CAAGCAGGTCTATCTCAAATACTCGAACGGCCTGAAAATCTCCATAGGGACAAGCATGGAGGACATGGATTACGGTGATGAGGACCTCCTGGATGATAACTTCAAAGGAGTTACCGTTAGAGGGATCAAGGCAATAGGGAAGGACCCCTTTGTCAAGACCACAAGCATCGGCGCCCAGGCACATATCATTGGGAGTCTCAGTTGGTGGGTGAACCAGGTTGACATCAGCCTGTATCACCCGACGCTGACCATGCGAGAGTTGATCGCAATCGCACAGGCGATGCCCGACCCGACATGGGCTTCCAATCAGACCGGCGCGGTGCCTACCTCCAAATCGTCTGGATAGGACGTGAACTGAAAAGGGCGTACCGCCAGTAAGTCCGCGGTACGCCCTTTCGATGGATTCGGACAGGCCTGATCGCAGTTACACCTGAAAAGGACAAGACTATGAATGCGATGAAAGCCATCTTTCGCACATCTGTAATTCTTGTCTGCGCCACTGGCTGCGGGCTTTGGAATGACCCCGGGCCGCCACCGGAACTGCCTGAAACATGGCTGTCCGAGATAATCCATGCGGTTCCTTCGGATATGAGCGCGGACTACCTGCTGTTCGCCGACTATGAGACAGCCCGGTGGGAAGCCGACGCGCCGGGATTCGGTGGCTTCGACACCTTTATCGCTAAAGGACCGGGGAGTGTTCCGTGGACTTACGGGATGATGCCGGAGAAGGGTATGTTCACAAGCTACTCTCAGCCGGCCAGGGAAGTCGTCGGTCTGGATACGCTTGGGCTAGACCAGGGGATATGGAGTCCGATAGAAGGGTCTTCCAAGCCGCCGTTCTCGATTACGGCTGGCGGACTGGAAGACTCGCGACATATCTACACAAGACTGGGGGAGGCCGGTTTCAATACCACCTTTCATTACGGGATTCTATTGTCGTACTTCTGGCGTGACGGGCCCCCCGCATTGAGAGAACTGATGGAACATCCGATGGGGACGAGCCTGTTGGAACTCAACGCGATAGCTCCAATCGAAGACAGGCTGGCGGTGGCCCGGAAAGTCGAGACGCTGGAGCGGATAATCGAAGTGCACGACGGCAAGGTATCCAGTCTGTGGGATGAACCGGACTGGCGAGTTCTGACACAGAGCGCCGGAGACGAACTGCTGGGTGGCGCGCTGATACCGCCGGAATACATCGTATCGCGGACAGCGACAGGCAGATGGCTTGGCCGGTCTGCGGACGAACGGCTTGAAGATTGGGAGCGATATACGGTCGGACCGAACGCCTGGGGAACGCTCGAACCCTACACGGCGCTGGCTGTCGGATACGGCGTTCCGTATGGATCCGAAAGCGCGATCATAGCAATGTACCACCCCGACCCGGAGGGCGCAGAGCGCAACGCGGAAGAACTGAAGCGGCGATGGGAGTCAGCGCGGCTGGACTTAAGTCGCTTCGAGGGCCCCGATATCCCCTTCACCGAACTCTGCGCGCCACTGGAAACGAGAGTCGAGACATACGGCAGTTCATCCATACTGATAGCTGCCTGTCCGGCGATAGAGCAGTCGAGTCCGACCCTGATAGGAACTTTGGGGAGGGATTTCTGGAAAGGGCTTGTAACCCATCACGAACTGCACTTTCTTGTGCCGGACATGGCTGAACTCACGGCGGCTCGGTAGGTCTGCGGAGGCGGGCGTTCTGTATGCCGATGGCGACGAGCCTGGCGAGCGCCTTGCAGAGGGTGAGGGCGCGGCGCGCGTGGACGTCCGCGCCTTCGGAAGCGGCGACCAGCGCGCCGAGGGTGGTGGAGCCGTCCTCGATGGGAACCGCGACGCGCCAGGAGTCGCCGTTCCGCGCGGTTAGCGCCTGGGAGCGCTGGATTGATTCGGAGGCGAGCGCGTCCGCCTCACGCTCCGTTAGATTCGCGCCGAGCCTGCCGCCATTGGCCAAATCCAGCGCGCCGCATTCCCGCAGTGACAGGTATATGGCGCAGTGGTCGTACCTGTGGCGTTCGACTATCTCGCGGCATATCTCGCGCGTCAGGTCGTCCATGTCAGTGGCGAAGGCGAGGATGATCCGCGCGATCTCGAGCAGCGTTCCCTGCTCGTGCGTCGCGGTTTGAGCCTGTAATCGCCATGCGTCCGCGTCCATTGCGATATTACCTCAGAGTCAGCGCCTTTCAAAGTCTTTGGAAGCGTCAAATTTCTTGTGGGTATCCAGCGTAGTATGACAATGCCTGATATCTTTGTGCCGCTTCGTGTCCTTCGTGGATAGAACCGGATGTGCCTCTACCCACCACTTTTGTGATGATTGCCAAAGTCTTTTACGGTTTCGCCCGATGCTTCATTCTATGTTACAATAATGGCATGGATGTAGAACATACGCATAAATCATCGTTTATAGAGCAGGCCAAAAGACAGCGATAGAATTCTTTCGTAGCTTCAACACTGGGAGAACTCTGGGCAACTCTGGATGAAAACCGCTCCAGCCCGACCCTGTGACCCTCCCAGTTAGCGTCCAGTACTTTACTGCGTATCTATAAACCATGATATATGTCGCATCGTCCGCCG
>JAAXHY010000179.1 GCA_012270665.1 Dehalococcoidia bacterium | reverse complement strand
GGCAAGGACCCGGACTCGCGCTGGGTGGATATCTATGAGGGGGAGTTCGACGAGGAGCAGATGGAGGAGTGGGTGCGGCAGTCGTCGGCGATACCAGGGTGGAAGGGGTTCTGAGCTGACCTCCCGTATCCACAGATGTTCTCTACCGGGGCGACGAAGTGACTCGGCAAGAATGAGTGGAATTCATCGGCAGTGGTCGGTCGTCGCGAAGGCATGTCATCGCGCGGACAGTGAATCATGGGCCCGACAATAACAGTCGAGCATATTCGAGACGCCGGCTACTTCTTACAAGCGGCTCCTCCTGAAGACTGGCGCATCTACGACGAGCGCGATCCCGTGCCGGGATACTTCGACTTCGACTGGCTAAGCGCATACCATCCCGACCTCTATCATAAGTTTTCACTGTCCACTGAAGGACTGATGTACAAGCTCGAAGAACTGGTTGACCTGTCCGGCCTGGTGATTGCCGATGTCGGCGCGGGTACCGGACGAGCTACCATCAGAGCGTCGGGGAAAGCAAAGCGCGTCTATGCCATAGACGCATATCGTTCAGTGGTCGAGTTTGGGCGGGACCTGGTAGAGGAGTTGGGGCTGCGAAACGTGGACTACGTACAGGGCGACGGCGCAAACATTCCCTTGCCGGATAACTCCATTGATGCCTCGATACACTCCTGGGCAATTCTGGACCACGAAGAAGCGTACAGGGTCCTCAAGCCCCGCGGCCTGCTGATCTCCCTCGGGCCCGCTCCCGGGTCACTGTGCGGCGAGTTGACAACCACACTCGCTGGCGAATACCCGGAGTTGATCAGGAGCGCAGCGCCCCCCGAGTTTTTCGACCCACACTGTCCCTCATCTGAAAGCGAGGTGGATTCCTGGGGAGGTATGCCACTGATCGCTCCCGCCCATATCCACGACTTTACCTATGTGGCCGACTACGGCGATACAATGGAGACTGCGGAGATCCTCGGGCGTCTCTATGGACCGAGGGCGAAGAGTTACATGCTGGACCGCGCTCAATCAACCCTTGCGTGGCGACTGCGTATCACAGCGGCCCGCGCGGCGAAATGAGCGGTCCCTCACTTCTGTACGGGCTAACGCGCTCCAGAGTCACTCCGGGCCGCGTGTCGGTAGAAAACGGCATCTCCGGTTAGGTAGAGTCTAATGGCAAGGTTCGCTCGCTACCAACGACTGGGAACAAAGCCGTGGACTTGACCTATTTTTCTCCGAAGACCGAGAAGCGCGCTAGTGAGATAGACGGGCGGGGGCTGTTCGCGCGGGAAGCTATCTCAGAGGAGGAGGTAGTGGTGGTGAAAGGCGGCTACGTGATGACCCGGGAGCAGCGGGATGAGGTGGGGCGGCGCTTGGGACCGGCGGAGATCCAGATCTCAGAGTATCTATTCATCGGGCCTGTCACTGAGGCAGAGCGCGAGGGCGGCATGATGCACCTGAATCACTCGTGCGAGCCCAACCTGGGACTCCAGGGTCAGATAGCGTTCGTGGCTATGCGGGACATCGCAGCGGACGAGGAGCTCACGTTCGACTACGCGATGACGGACGACGAGTCATACGAGATGGAGTGCAACTGCGGCGCTCCGAACTGCCGGAGGGTGATAACGGGGCAGGACTGGATGAAGGATGAGTTGCAGCGCAAGTACGACGGGTACTTCTCGTGGTTCATTCAGAGACGACTGGATGGCGGATCAGGGACAGAGGGCAGCGAGCGCGCAGGTTGAAGATTCGAGCAAGTATTCCATACCATCGCCGACGCTGGGAGTGATACAATTTCCGTAGTGAAGAAGATACTGGACACTCTTAATGCGCATTCAGTAGGTCACCCTCATCCATAAGTTAATGCAGCGATTATTCCGAATTTCCGCTTTTGCGGGCGCGCTGTGCGTTCTGGCGGCAGGCTTGACGGGAGCGGTCGCGCGGGCGCAGTCGGGCGAGCGTTTCGACCCGCTGTTCGTGCGGCCGGCCGGGGATTTCGAGGTGGGAGTCAGGTGGCTGCCGCCCGCTCCACAGGTGGGATTCGTGAATATCGCGCTCAAGCCGACGACCGCGGCGACCGGCGAGCCGGTCACTGACGCGCGCGTGGCGCTGGTGGCGGAGGAAGCGGTGGAAGAGCCGGTGTTCGAGGTGATCGCGGTGAACAACCCGGATGAGCCGACGGTGTACCGCGCGAACATTAAGTTCGAGGAAGCGGGCAACTGGATACTGCACATAAAGATAGACAGCCCGACGTCCGGGCAAGCCGACTTCCGCGCGCCCATCGTCATTCTTCCGCCACCCATCGAGCCCGGACTGGAGGGGGGCTGGGTGTTCCTGGGCATTGTCATCGTGCTGCTGGCGGGCAGCGCTTACCTGGTCATATCCAGCAGGAGAGCTCAGGCGGCCAGGGATGCCGGTTAGCTCTTAGCCTATTGGCAATCTGTGGATACCCGCGCCCCGTCTTCACGAGGACAAGCTTCACGGGTATGACGGGGACGCGCGAGCGGCTAGGGAGGCCGGTCTCTGATGGTGACTATGTAGAGCGCGCCATCGTCCGATCTGCGGTAGGTGACTATCACCCCAAGTCCCTGAATCATATGCTCCCGCGCGTGGCTGGGAGTGAATTCCACGAATCTCTGTCCGCC
>JAAXHY010000433.1 GCA_012270665.1 Dehalococcoidia bacterium | reverse complement strand
CTGCCGGACGCGATGGAGGGCCCGACTCCGGTGAGCGCGCTCATACATGCGGCCACTATGGTCGCCGCCGGCGTGTACCTGGTCGCAAGACTCATGCCGCTGTTCGAGTTGGATCATACGGTTCTCCTGGTAGTGGCATCGGTCGGATTGTTCACCTTCATCTTCGCCGGGACCATCGCGCTGGTCGTTACGGACATAAAGCGTGTCCTGGCCTACTCGACCGTCAGCCACCTGGGGTTGATGATGCTTGCGCTGGGTTCGGGTGGTGTAGGAGTGGCGCTGTTTCACCTCGTGGCGCACGGCGTGTCCAAGGCGATGCTGTTCCTCGGAGCGGGCGGCGTCATGCACGCTATGGAGGAGGAGACGGACATCCGGAAGATGGGCGGCCTGCTGAAGCGTATGCCGATCACTGGGTGGACGTTCCTGATAGGCGCGGCGTCGCTGGCGGGTGTAGTCCCGTTGGCGGGGTTTTTCACGAAGGACGAGGTACTGCTGCACGTTCTGGAGCACCTACCGCCGGTGTATGTCGTTCTCGCCCTTGTGGGCGTGGCGCTGAGCGCGCTGTACATGGCCCGGGTGACCTTCGTAGCCTTCCTGGGACAGCCGAAGTCCGACCACTCCGAAGTCCATGATTCCCCTGCCTCAATGACTGTTCCCCTGCTGCTGCTCGCGCCGTTCGCGGTGGGAGTGGGCTTTCTGGCCTTCGGCCTGTGGGAAGGCTACCATGGGTTCGCCGCCTTCATCGAGGGTAAGGGCGAGTTTCACATAGTTCCCTGGCTAAGCCTCGCATCCATCCTATTGGCGGGAGCTGGAATAGCAGTCGGTTGGCTGGCGTATGTCCGGGGAAGCCTGTCTGCCACGGACATTTCCGCGCGACTCGCGCCGATTCACAGGATATTCGTCAACAAGTACTACGTGGACGAGGCGTACCAGTGGGTCATTGACAGTCTGGCGCTGACGCTCGCTCGCTTCGTCGCGGTGTTCGACAGGACGGTCGTCAACGACGTGGGTGTGGACGGACCTGCAGATATGGTCAAGCTCTCCGGCCTTCGGATGAGGTTCGTGCAGACGGGCAGGATATATAACTACGGAATGGCCATGGCGGCGGGTGTGGTGGTACTGGCGGTGATATGGTGGCTTGTACTGGCCTGATATGAACGGACTCGACTCATACGCGCTGCTGCTGATCGTCGCCCTACCGATGTTGGGCGCGGGACTGCTCATCCTGATACCCGGCTCCCGCGTCCTGGCTGTGCGACGCTGGGCGTTGGCGGTCGCTCTGGTGACGACGCTGCTGTCGTTCTACGTGTTTTTGGCTTACGACCATACGGCGGGAGGAATGCAGTTCGAGAGGATATGGAAGTGGCTCGAAATCCCCGGGCCGTGGCCCATGGGCGACAGTGGAATCACGCTCCGGCTCGGGGTGGACGGGAT
>JAAXHY010000580.1 GCA_012270665.1 Dehalococcoidia bacterium | reverse complement strand
TCGTCCAGTTCGCGGCGCAGAACAGGATCGGGCGGAACGAGTGGAACGTTCCAATTTTCCAGAAGAGCCATCACATACTGTCCGGTCCCGCCAACCAGAATAGGAGTCTTACCCATCGCATTTGCGTTTAGAATCGCTTCTTTTGACAAGTCTAAGAACATTCCAAGGCTGAAATCGTCGTCAGGATCAATTATGTCAACCAGATGGTGTGGGACAGCGGAGAGCTGATCCGGCGACGGCTTGGCGGTGCCGATGTTCATGTGGCGATAGACCTGTCGGCTGTCGGCGCCCACTATCTCGACATCGGAAAGGGCCGCGATCCTCATGGCGAGTTCGGTCTTGCCAACGGCGGTGGGGCCGACTATGGCGAGGAGACGGGGGCGGACGGGAATATCAGACGGAGGCATGACGGTCGCAATTGTGGGAAGGTTGTCCTCCCCTACACTACCGACCGGAAATGGGACTTCCAGGGGCTGTGGAGCAGATCGCAAACTCTGCGTTCGAGGGATCTTCGGTGTCGTTCCTGAGGCACAATGAAGTATGCCCTGGAGTTTCCGCGGCGATAGAGCAGCGACCGAGGTAGATCGGGTAGATTCAGGCTTGCCTTCAGGCTCTTGGCGACGCAGACAGTCTGCTCGATGGCGGTTCCCCGGCGTCCGAGGTGGTGATAGATGATGAGGCTCTGGCCGCGCTTGACGAACCGAGAGAGGTCATCCATGAAAACGTACTTCGGGCCGGTCTTGAGCAGCCGGTCAATGGAAGTACCGATGCCATGGGCGGGGTCGGACAGGCTGTTGTCGGGGTCCACGAAGATCATATCGGCGGCGGCGGTCGCATCGAGAGCGCCCTCGAACCAATTCGCTCGCTTCGCCTTCCTATCACAGCGGCGCATTTCTCTGGGAAATGACAGGCTTGGTTCGTAGTACAGGGTGTCGCCTGGGAGGATACGGCTTCGCTGGACGGCGGTGATATTGCGGCTATTGGATTTCACCAGATGGCGGAGCGTGTCGTAGAGATTAGGGTCGCAGGCGCGAAACCTGCGATGGTTCGCACGGGTATCTTCCAGATAGCCGGTGTACTTTCCGTCTCCGGTGTGAGACTCGTCGGGGTAGAGATACCAGACGACGCCCAAGCGCATGGCTTCGACGGCAGGGATCTCTTCCCTCTGTCCGGTCATATGGCGCAGGAGTCCGTACTTTCCGAAGTCTCCGACATCGCCTACATACCTGTTCTGCATACGGCCCTCCCTACTCCATCATCCAGAAGCGACCTCTGAGGCTCTGGCGACTCTGGCGGCGAAAGATTCGGAGGAGAGG
>JAAXHY010000094.1 GCA_012270665.1 Dehalococcoidia bacterium | reverse complement strand
CGAACCAGTCGATCGAGGACATCATCCTCGATCGGGATCGGAGAGGACTCTCCAAGCTTAGGGGCCACCTGCCGGCCGACTTTTGCGATCGGGCCGCGGCACTAGTGCTAGAGCGTCCGGGAACGGTACTCATATCGACTGGCTTCTACATTCTCGCAGGGGGAGGCGCCGAGTCGGACGGTCCTCCCGGCGCGATAGCTATCGGCAAAGCGCTGCAGTCCATAGGTTACGACGTCATGTATATTACCGACAGATACACAGTGCCGTTTATGGAGGGACATGGCGCCCCTGGAGTTGATTTTCCCATCACGGATGACGAATCCAGCAAACGATTCGCTAATGAGCTTCTGGAGCAATCTACTCCCTCACTACTCATCGCCATAGAACGGTGCGGTCTTACTCACGAGTGGATGTACAGGAATATGCACGGACAGGACATCTCGCAGTACAACGCCCGGATCGATCATCTCTTCATGGGTTTCCCATACAGTGTGGGCATCGGTGACGGCGGGAATGAGATCGGCATGGGCATTCTGAAACACGAGATACCGAAGATACCGACTCTCGTAAGGCTGCCTTGTGTCACATCTACGACACAGTTGATAGTAAGCAGCGTGTCCAACTGGGGAGGCTACGGACTCGTCGCCGCGATTTCCAGACGGGCGGGAGAGAATCTGCTGCCGACGGTCGACGCGGAGGAGGAACTCATCAAGTCCATGGTGGATATGGGAGCAGTGGACGGGTTTACCAACAAGCCTGAATACAAGGTAGATGGCTTTCCGTTGGCGGAGAACAGCACAACGCTGGCGAGACTGCGCGAGTTGCTGGCTGCCGAGGGACTATAACCGAGGTCTGAATCAAGCGACTGTATAGGGAGGGAAGAGATAGAGGGGAAGGTGTCGGTACCCCTCTATCTCTTCTGTCGAAAGGCTCCGGGACTACCGCGGCCTAGGCAGGTACCCTGACGCCGTTCTGCTCCGCCGTCCGGCTCCGGACCTCTTCTCCGTATTCCTCGCCTACTTGAAGAGTGTCGATTCCCCTACGGATCTGAGCCAACGAATCCGCAAGCTGTTCCTCGAGGTTGGACAGAACCTCGCGGGCGTATGCGTCGGCCCCGTCCCGCCGGTTGTTAGCCAGCGACTCCGACTCTGACTGGATCTCATGTGCCCGTCGCTGTGTGTCCTGGAGGATGAGCGCACTCTCCATCATCGCCTCGTCCTTTATCTGTTGCGCCTTTGCCTCCGCGGCCCTTACGACCTCGGTCTCGTCAACTTTCAGATGGTGCTCCTCTTGGGCAACCGTTCGTATCTCATGCACCTCGCGCGCTGCGTCGTCGCGAACGCGCTGAGCTTCGAGATACGCCTGATTGACGATGCTTTCCTTCTGACGCAGAATCTCCTGCGCCTCCTGGATATCAGCTGGCACCGCCCTGCGCAACTCGTCGCCCAGCATGGCTAGCTGATCAATGTCAACCAACACCTTCTTTCTGAACCCCGGGACTCTAACCCCTGTCTGGAGCAGGGTTTCCAGCTCCTCCGTTATCTGCAGGATATCCATGACACCTCCTCGTCTTGCCGAACTACTCTGCCGTCATCTTATC
>JAAXHY010000091.1 GCA_012270665.1 Dehalococcoidia bacterium | reverse complement strand
TCGGCTTGGCCGGCGCAAGCGCTACACCATTCCGCGTTTGGATAGAGGACTGGTCGGCGTCGGTGGGCGACGGTGGTATTTTTCCGATGCGTCTGAGGGCCAGCGACGAGATGGTTGAGATTGACCTTGCTCTGGATAGCGAGAAGGACATCGTTTTGCACGGGGAGGGTGGATTCGCCCGAAAGGGCAGTCGGCCAGGCGAGGCGTCCTACTACTACTCCATGACCCGTATGCCGACGACAGGGGTCGTGTCAGTCGAGGGTCGTCCATACTCTGTCAGTGGACTTAGCTGGCTGGACAGGGAGTGGAGTTCGGCGCAGCTATCGGAGGATCATATCGGTTGGGACTGGTTCGCGCTGCAATTGTCGGACGGACGGGACATCATGTACTACCAGATACGGCCTCGTGACGGGGTTGGGAACGGCTTCGAACTGGGAACGCTGGTTGGCCCGGACGGCTCTTACTCGCCACTTGGAGCGGAGGACGTGAGAATTGGAGTTTTGGATCGTTGGGAGAGTCCACTGGGCGGGACTTATCCCTCACGCTGGCGTTTCCAGATTCCGAATGAGGGTCTGGATATCGAGATTACGCCATACATCAGCGACCAGGAACTCGATACCTTAGTCCGCTACTGGGAGGGCGCTGTGGGGATAGATGGGACAGCCAACGGGCGTCCCGTCGGAGGCAGCGGGTACGTGGAGTTGACGGGGTATGCGGAATCGCCCTCTCACTAGCCCTCTCCCATTTAGGAGAGAAGACTTTAGGGACTGCCTTCAGTGTAGAGATGCTGCGGGATTCTATAGCGCTGGTATGTCTGAGACTGGGGTATATCTAATACCAACAACCGTTGAGAACACCGCTGAATCGTCTCCGTTGACAGGCGACGGAAACCTGATACCCTTTGTGATCGTGTCGGCATTGCCTGTGTAGCGAGAATCCGGGGGGACCCATGAAGTACGACGTCATCGTAGTCGGTGGAGGAGCGGCCGGGTCGGTCGTGGCGAGCAGACTGGCGGAAGACCGAAACACCTCCGTACTGCTTCTGGAAGCGGGGAAGGACTACCCGGACCCGGATAGCCTCCCGGACGAGATAAAGTACGGCCATACGAGGTTCGCGGAAGC
>JAAXHY010000164.1 GCA_012270665.1 Dehalococcoidia bacterium | reverse complement strand
CCTGACCTGCTCATCCACAACACAGCCTCTATGAACCGCTTACAATCCGCTTGCTGACCAATGTACAGATCAGACTCGCTTCTGAGAAATTCGAGTATCTTCAACCATTGCTGTGAAGTTAACTTTACTGATGACATTCATACAGTATAATCTAAATGGCAACACTGCCTAGTCTGCGTTGAGAATTATGTGAGGCGAGTACCTCTAAGAGTGCCCCTTACGTCTTTCTCAGGCAAAGCCCCTTCGCTCCTCAACCAGTTACGAACCCCTCCGGCGTCCAGGCAAGCGCCGCGGCCCAGCCTTCAGGGGATACGCCCTCAGGCAACTCATCGCCCGCGGCAAAGGCGAGTTCCATCGCCTTCGCCAGCTCCGCCTTCTTGTCTCCCGAGTGGGCGTCAGCCCACTCAGCGCCGAGCGTTTCTTCGGCAATGGTCAGGATTCGGGCTTTCGTCAACCGACCCCAGAAGTTATCGGCGGTCGGGCGGAAATTCGCCTCAAAATCGATACCGAGATCGTCCACAACCATCTCGATCTCGGGAGAAGCGGTGGCGTCCACCGTCAGTTGCCCCTTGTAGGTGGCGGCGACGCAGGCGGCGAATAGCGCCTGCTTCTCCTGCTCGCTGAGCGAGCGCATCCGCTCAAATGCAGCGCGGTCATCCGTTTCTTTCACCCAGTCGATTTGCAGCGTCTCAATGTCTATCGAATCTATCGCGCCGTGCCGGCTGCCAAAGCGGAACAACTCGACATCGAGCGCATGAGTGAAGTGGCTCTCGACGGCGAACACCTCCTTGGCTATCTGGAACAGCAGCAGATCGAACGTCTCCGCGAACGCGCCGGAGAGACAGGAGCGCACGATCTTCGTGCGCTCGTGGCGCAACTCATCCATGAGCTTCTTGCTGTAACCCGCATTCTCCCTGGCCACCCTTTCCGGGTCTCTCCACGTCGCGCCGTCGGACGCGGAACTTGCCTTCGGCATATCTTCAGGCCTCACGAGACCCTCGATGACCTTAGCCTTCCCGGAATAGTCAATCGTCACCACGCACCCTGCCATCGCTCGCTGCTCCTCGGAGTAAGTGTCGCGGGATGCCTTCAGGGCACTCAGCTCTTGCATACGCCGGTTGACGCTGTTGTAATCCTCTCGTGTCTCGTCTGAGACCCCCGCGTCACGTATATCCTGCAGCCGTTCCATCAGACCGTCCATCTCAGCGTCTTCGTCGGGCGTCAACTCTCCCCTAACCGGGTAAACCTTGTTGAACTTGCCCTCTTCCTCCCATCCGAATTCCAGCTCGAACTCCACCCACTTCCATGACTCTTTGAGCTCGTCCGCGATTGCTGCGAGTTTACGGTCGGCTAGGTCGTACAGAATCTGATGGTCTTCGAGCCATATTCCGTGACTGTCCTCGGCGGCGAACAGGTCCCGCGTCACGCGGCCCCCGGCCTTCTCATACTCGTCTATATCGACGAACTCCGCGATTCGCGAGCTGCCACGGATGCTGTCTTCAAGCAGGATAGCGCGCACGTTGTGCTCGCCCACATACGATCTCGTCTCGCGCAGGTTGTTCCAGACCTCCTCCTGGAGCTTCCGGTCGGTGGTGAGGGCGAAAGCCATCAGTGTGTTCAGGTTGGTGTCGCCGTTCCGGTACGCCTGAAGGAGCGTCGGGGAGACGTTGCCGAGGCGCA
>JAAXHY010000087.1 GCA_012270665.1 Dehalococcoidia bacterium | reverse complement strand
GGCGTGTCGCTGCCTCCGGATGTCGCCGCTCGGCTGTATGACGAGAAATCCCGAAACGGATCCTGAAGTGTGTTAGTCGAAGAAGCCGTCGTTTATGTGGTTGGCGATTGTGGAGGCGACGAGTTCGGGTCTCTGGATGGGGACGTCGTGGATGCTGTCCTCCATCCAGACGGTCTTGCCCCTGGGTAGGAGAGACTCGGCCCTAGCTATGGATTCCTCGCGTCTGAATCGTCGCGCCTGTGGGGAGTCGTCGCCCTTCTGTCGGGCGGGCATGAGCAGAACCGGGCAGCGGACGTTGGGGTAGAGTTGGGATGGTTTGTGATCCCAGAGCGCTTCGATGATCCTGAAATGGTTGTCGCGGCTGAGCCGGGATTCGATGGCGCCGTCTTGAAGCACGTGGAAGTTGGCTAGAACTATGTCCTCTATCTGAGGATTGTTCATGGCGATGCTTCTGGACCGCAATCGCGCGCTGAACGCCTCAAATGTTACTCCGGTCCAGAGCGGAGGGGCCATCTCGCGCTTGGCGTCTTCAAGTGTCCAGTCGTTACGCCCAGAGATTTCGATGGTTCCGCCGTCAACGAAGCACAGACCCCCAGCCTTGCCGGGGTAGGCAATGTCGTACTCCAGCGCTACGTCGCCTCCCCATGAGTGTCCAACGATGATCGGATTGGTGAGGTCAAGAGAGTCAATGACTCCATCGAGGTCGGAGACGACAGTGGCGAAGTCGTAGCCTTCGTCGGGCTTGAAGGACTGACCATGGCCTCTCTGGTCGAGGGCGACGACGCGAAATTGCCGGGATAGTATGGGAGCGACAAGGTCCCAGATGCGACAATTGGAAGCGAGTCCGTGAACGAGGACGACTGACTGACCGCTTCCGCCCCAGTCCCGGTAGTGAAGCGAGTTACCCCTTACAGATACGAAACAGTCCGCGGGACGATCAGCCATCACTACTTGGGTCTCCGGGTCTGCGCTGGGTTCGAAGGAAGTTCTCCAACTCTCTTACCATGTCGCCGGGCTCCGGGATCTCTTCGTCCTCGGGCTGATGGGATGCGTCGTACCGCTGCTCGAGCTTGGTGACGTAGGCGCCGACATCCGACTGGGAATCTATCGCCTTGGATACATCTTCTCCGAATGCCTGGCCCGCGAGGTATAGTTCCTCGAGATCGACATCGAAGTCTACCAGGTTGTTCAACTTCGCGAGCAGCGCGTGGCTGACCTGCGGATTGGGCGATGTTTGGACGTAGTGCGGGCTGTGGCCCCAGATGCTGGCGTGCTCAAGGCCGCGCTTATTGCAGGCATCCGTGAAGGCGGTGTGGATTCCAGTCGGGCCCTGGTAGCCGGAGTTCTGTATGCCAAGCCATTTTACTTTGCCGGTGAGTTCGGTCGAACTTGCGCGACCGGTGACGCGGGGTTCGCGTGTGTGTGGCACGGCGTCGAGCAACGCTCCCAGAGAGACGACCAATTTGACCTGTCTCTTCGCCGCGACATCGGTAATTATGTTGGAGTACGCCCTCCACCTGAGGTTTGGTTCAGTTCCCACGAACAAGAGCAGATTTCTGTTTTCATCTTCGTCGTCTGTGAAGTAGTAGAAGTCGTTCCTCGGCCATCGTATGACTCTCTTGCCCCGCCGATTGACTCTGGTATGTGGGCGCGTGACCGTAAAGTCGTAGAATTCCTCGGGGTCGATCTCCGCAAATTTCCTGGCGGGCAATTTACGGACCAAGTAGCGTATCGCCCGTGTGGCGGCCTCAGCGG
>JAAXHY010000426.1 GCA_012270665.1 Dehalococcoidia bacterium | reverse complement strand
GCGATTATCCAGCCGCTGGCTTCGCCATCCGGGCTGCCGTTCAGTTTGCCGACGCACAGCGGCCTGACGCCCAGAGGGTCTCTGATTCCGAGAAGGCCGTCCTTGGTGAGAACAGTCAGAGAGTACGCGCCCTGGAGCCTGCGCATCAGGTATGAAATGCGCTCTTCCCAGTTCTGAGCGGGGGCGTTGGCCAGTACACTGGCTATTATTTCGGAGTCGTTGGTGCCTTCGAAGCGAAAACCGCGGTCTTCCATTTCCCTGCGCAGTTCGAGCGCGTTGATCACGTTGCCGTTGTGCGCCAGAGCGAGCTCCACATCAGGGCCGCGCGCAACGATTGGCTGTGCATTGACGATGCGGTTGGAGCCGGTCGTGGAGTAGCGAGTGTGCGCGATGGAGATATTTCCGGGCAGGTCTATGAGATCGTCTTCGGAGAATGACTGGGTGACCAACCCCATCTCGGTGCGAACGCGGATTCTGTCCCCGTCCGCCGAGGCTATGCCGGCGCTCTCTTGTCCGCGATGCTGGAGGGTGTAGATGCCGAAGAAGGCTACACGCGCCGCGTCGCCATCCCTGTGATAGACGCCAACCACGCCACACGCCTCGCGTGGACCGTCGGCTGAAGTGGGGGCTGTGTCTATCCGCCGCAGAACTGGATCCACGTGGTTCACAAAAATGTCCGTCTGTGGCGGATATTCGCCGTGAGTGCTATAGGGACTGATGCGACTGCGCTCCCTCGATTCAAGGGCCAAGAACTTCGCTACCGTCCGCGCATTCATATTCCCGGGCGATTACGGCCACACACCCAAGACTGTCGAATGTATACAGATTATAGACATCTATCCGAAGAAGGGTCAATAATCGAGCAGGCATGAAACCGGCGCCAATCTGGCAATAAGCGACTATGTGGCAAAGCCAGGAATGGCGGAGTATCCCGGGCGGTCCGCCGACGGACTACCCGAGGATGTCGTCCTGGAAGAAGTCGGGGCAGCCGGTGAGCAGCTTGCGCA
>JAAXHY010000252.1 GCA_012270665.1 Dehalococcoidia bacterium | reverse complement strand
GGACGGCGAGTACGAGCCTATCGAGATAGTGAGGGAGCCGGACGGTCGTCACTGGGGATACAGTGAGGCGCTGGGCTTGGAATTCTGGTGGGACGACAGTGAGTTGCGCTTCCGTGATCCTGTGAGCGGGGAGTTCCTTCGGACACTGGAAGAGTCCGAGGACGCTGTTGAGGCCGCCGAGGATCTGGCTGCATCCGAGAGAGCGATGCGAGAGGAGGCTGAAGCGCGCGTCGCCGAACTGGAAGCCGAGGCGCGCCGTCTGCGAGGCGAAGAGTAGGGTCCGGATGAGCCAGAGCGACACTGGGATACCGTACCGAATTGGTGGGATGGGTTCAAAATGGACTCCTGAAACCTTGTGGATTGCCGCTCCCCGGGTTCATGAGGACAAGCTTGGCGGGGATGACGGAAAGTACTCGGAAATAGCGTGATGATGTTCAACACTGGCAGACTGAGAGACGGGTTGGAGGTTGCGCGGGATCCGCGCAAGCTGTGGCAGACGTCGAAGGCCAATATCCAGTTCTGGGCGAGCCTGTTCGTGATAGTTTGGGCCGTGGCGTTCATGCTGTGGCAGGGCCTTGGCTTCGCCATAACCGTAGGAACGGTGTTCGGCATATGGGCCATTCTGGCCGTCAGCCTGAACCTTGTCGTTGGGTACACGGGCCTGCTGTCGGTGGGACACATCGGCTTCTTTGGGATAGGCGCGTATGCCATGGCGATACTCACGTCCGATCCGGCCTACGAACAGCTGCGCACGGAGGCCATTCCGACGTTCGGCTGGCCGTTCTTCGCCGCGCTGCCGGTGAGCGTGCTGCTGGCGGGGCTTGCGGCAATCGTCGTGGGCGTGGTGTTCAACCGATTCAGGGACGACATATACGTACTGGTATCCTTTGGATTCGCCATCATCGCGTTCAACGTGTTCCTGAACTGGCGCAGCTTTACCAGAGGGGCGTTCGGGATTCACGAGATAGCGAGGCCAAAGATTGGGAATTGGGTACTCGAAGGCGAACTCCAGTTTCTGGTCTTCGTTCTGGCGTTTCTCGCGATCATCATGCTGATAGCCTGGTTCATAGTGTCGTCTTCGTTCGGGAGGGTGCTGACCGCGATCCGGGAGGACGAGGACGCGATCCAGGTATTCGGCTACCAGGCGACTCACTTCAAGCTGGCGGTGTGGGTCATATCGGCGATGATGGCCGGACTTTCGGGCGGACTGTTCGCGAGCTGGACGAGTTTCATAGACCCGTTCTCGTTCATACTGCTGGAATCTATTCTGTTGATCTCCATCGTCATCCTGGGCGGGCTGGCCACGATCTGGGGTTCGCTTCTGGGCGCAATGGCCTTCGTCCTGCTGGAAGAGGGGATGCGCTTCCTTCCGGGTATGCCGGTGGAGTACATTGGACAGGCGCGGCAGGTGGTACTGGGAATCATGCTAGTGTTGCTAATGCTGTTCAGGCCACAGGGTCTTGTGGGGAGGTACAGGCTATGAGCGCGCGCCAGGTTGAGAATGACACGGAGATCGCGCTGGAGACGGAGGAAATCTCGAAGTATTTCGGCGCCGTCAGGGCAGTGGACGGGCTCTCGCTGTCCATTCCGCGCAGGGGCATGACCAGCGTAGTCGGGCCGAACGGTTCCGGGAAGTCAACACTGGTGAACCTGCTGAGCGGGACTCTGCCGCTGGACGGCGGGGTGGTAATCATAGACGGTACGGGGCTCAGAGTGGTTCACGCATACGAGACTCCCGCGCACGGCATCACACGTACCTTCCAGGAGGTGAGACTTTTCGACCAGATAAGCGTGATGGACAACATCCTGGTTGTCCTGACCAGCCGGGGTGTCTTTCCGTCGCTGTTCGAACGAACCAGGTCCGAGCACAGGGAAAAGGCGCGGACGATCCTGGAAAACGTGGGCATGTGGGACAAGCGAGACTCCCTGGCGATGGAGCTTTCATACGGACAGCGCAAATTGCTCGAGATAGGCCGGGCAATGGCAATGGACGTGAGGACGTACCTGTTCGACGAGCCTTTCGCGGGCCTGTTTCCGCAGATGCTGGAGAGGGTCAAGGACATAATGAAGCTGATGAGGGAAGAGGGGTACACAATCATCTTCATCTCCCATAACATGGACATCGTGCGCGAGCTTACGGACCATCTCATCGTGTTGGACAGCGGCCAGCTTCTCACCGCCGGCGAGGTGGAGGATGTGCTGAGCAGCGACGAGGTAATCCAGGCGTACCTGGGGACGTGATGAGCTATGACTACTAGTGAACAGACACACATTTCAGAAGATACAGACATGGGTCGAACCGGGTTTCTGGATCTGACGGACATATCGGTCCACTACGGGGCGGTGGTAGCTCTGGATGGAATATCGCTGGGGGTGAGCGAGGGCGAGGTCGTAGCGGTGATGGGGCCGAACGGCGCGGGCAA
>JAAXHY010000018.1 GCA_012270665.1 Dehalococcoidia bacterium | reverse complement strand
CGGATTCCGCCGCTGAGGATATACGACGGCGACGTACCGCGCGACGACCTGCTTCAGATGATGTCGGCCAACGTCAGGTATCCGAAGAATTTCCTCGGCGACCTGAACGCTCAGATTGGCTCCGTCCTGACTGCGGAGAGGCGAATCCGGGAACTCATAGACCACTATGGCTCGGAACGACTAACCCGAATCGTTGATGGCATACTCGACGCCACGGAGGCACAGGTCAGGAGCTTCATATCGGACTGGCCTGACGGTGAGTACTTCGGCGAGTCGCTCGTGGATGACGACGGATTCGACTCCGAGTTGATTCCGATAAGGGCCAGGGTCACCGTCGCAGGGGATACTCTGACCATAGACCTGAGCGAGTCCGCCTCACAGGTCACCGGATTCATCAACAGCGCCTACGCCAATACCAGGTCACTCGCCCACGCGGCCATAATGTACCTCGCTCCATACGACGTTCCAAAGAACGAAGGCTCGATGGGACCGCTGAAGGTGATAGCTCCCAGTGGTCTGATAGTCAACGCCGACTCTCCCGCGCCCGTGTGCATGAGTACCAATCACTGCGCCGAGGAGATCGTCGAGGCGATCTTCAAGGCGCTGGCCCAGGCAGTCCCCGAGGCGGTGAACGCAGGCTTCTCCCGCAGGCTTCGATACGCGATCACCGGCAAAGACCCGAGAACGGGCGAGTCCTTCCTGTGGCACTTCTTCATGGCGCGAGGCGGCGGCGGCGCGTCTCTTGGTCACGACGGATGGAGCTGCGTCGGAGAGGTAAACGTCGCGGGCGGCATTCGCGCCAACAGCGTCGAGGTGACAGAGGAGCGTTTCCCTCTTTTCGTAGTGAACCACGAACTGAGGCCAGGGTCAGCGGGAAACGGTCAGTGGAGGGGCGGACTCGGCGCCGTATGCGAAATCATCTACGAAGGAGAGGGAGACGCGCTGCTCAACACGGCCGGGGATGGAGCGGTTGTACCCCCGTTCGGGGTCCTGGGAGGAGAGCCCGGTCTTCCGCACAGATACTCCATAGTCTCAGATGGCGCGGAAACAGCGCTGCCAACAAAACAGACGGGCGTAGTGGTAAGGCAGGGAGACCGCATTGTCGCGCTGTCCTCCGGTGGAGGCGGATATGGCAACCCGGCGCTCAGGTCACGTGAGTCGAAGGAATGGGACCGCAGGAATGGCTACGTCTAGTATCGT
The DNA here is from genome assembly GCA_012270665.1 of Dehalococcoidia bacterium. The sequence goes on along the minus strand of JAAXHY010000018.1, from coordinate 404 downwards.
CAACCGTATTGTCCCGAAAAGTGTGAATCGGAGAATGAGATGACTTATGAGAACCTGCTGCTGGACAGGGACGGACTCGTTCTGAAAATCACCGTGAATCGGCCCGAAGTGCGAAATGCCCAGAGCCGCCTCATGCTGGAAGAATTCGATGATGCCCTGATGTCAGCGGCGGACGACGATTCGGTACGCGTCGTCATAGTCGCGGGCGCGGGAGACCACTTCTCCTCCGGCCACGACCTGGGAAGTCCGCAGGAGTTGGCGGACAGGGAGAAGCGACCATATCAGCCCGGGATTCCAGGCGCATACGACCGGAGCAGAAAGCAGAATCTGGACAACACTCTGCGTTGGCGCGACTTTCCGAAGCCAACCATCGCGCAGGTGCAGGGGTACTGCATCATGGGCGG
>JAAXHY010000432.1 GCA_012270665.1 Dehalococcoidia bacterium | reverse complement strand
CTGATGTCAGTTTCATCCCCATCCGCGCCGAAGGATGCAGGTTCCAGCAGCCCTCGGAAGTCGTCGGCTACTAACGCTGTCCCTTGGGCAATAGGGTCGAAGAACGCCTCGTGCGCTGTCCCTGCGGGCGCGGTCGTACTCACGATGAACTCTTGCCTCTTCTTCTCCTCTTCGGCCATCCCGTCGCAGATAGCGTAGTCAAATGGGATTTCGGCGAAGTAGAACATGTACTCGCCGGCAGGAAGGGGTCGCGCAGTAGTAACGTGGACAGGGTAATCCGCTCTGAACAGGCTGCCGTCTTTGCCTCCGACCCAATCTTCCCCATAAAAATCAGGTTCCTCGTCCCCATGCAAATCCAGCCAACCACGCGCAAAATCCCCCCAATGCACATGACTTCCTGCCGGCAATCCTGACGCCAAGGGGACATCAGTTGTGTAATGATAGTACTCGCCGAGCTGATATATCGTATAGCGGATCTCTGTCTCTTTCTGGTACTTGAGGCGAACACACTCCGCGTACTGTTCTGGAGTGTACTCCGTCGAGTTCCCGCCGGCGGAGACTTCCGCCTCAATCTCTGAGACCCGCGTCTTCAGTTGCAACAGCGTAATGGTCTGGGCTTGGTCCGTCCCGCCCTGAGTGTCAGCGCTCAGCGTGTCGACCGAAGAACTGGCCGTTGCGTCTTCTGATGAGGGCGCTTCCAGCAGAAACCGTTGCTCGGGTCCGCCCTGCTCCCACTGGGCCGACCCGGTTTCGCCACTGTCGGTGGGCGACGGATCGGTGGCGGCTGGCAGCCACGGCTGGTAGTACTGATTTGCTATCGTGTAGCGTTCGCCATATTCATACCGCAAAATACCCAGCCAGTAACGGTCCACCGCTTTGGAGCTGGGCAAGTCATCGGTTTTCCTCAGGAAGACGATTGCCTCCCGGTTATCCCAACGCCTGTCCCTTTCTGACAGCAGGTCTTCGCCCAATGTGGCGGCTCCTAACTCGGTATCGTACCTTACCTGAAAATCATCGACCACCGCCTTGACTTGACTGCCTCCGCTCCCCTTCAGGTACTCCAGGACGTCGAAGGTGAACTCCAGCGCCACCACATACTCTGTGCCTTCGTAGTTACCGTGGGGATCGTAATCGTCAACGCGCTCGACCGTCTGTTTGGTAGAGCGCAGTTTCACCCGGACTATTGCGTCCGCCAGGACGATGCGCTCCTCGAGTGAAGTAGGCCCGAAATATTCCTCCGCGCCGGACCCGAATGAGGGGGAGTGTAACCGCGCCATTGTCGCCGTCACCATGTCGGAACCGAACCCGCTGATCGCCATAGCGGCCAGGACTGTGATTCCGGCTCCCAGGAGAGCGCAGAGCATCCAACGGCGTTTTATCCAGGCTATCATCTGCATCATCACCAGAGACCTCGCTGCTCAGGCATCAGTGCGGCTCGGAGCC
>JAAXHY010000114.1 GCA_012270665.1 Dehalococcoidia bacterium | reverse complement strand
CCGCCACCCATGAGATAGCGATAAAGGCGCGTGAGGGTACGCTGTCCCCCGACGATGTTCTGGGGGGCACGTTCACTATCAGCGTGCTGGGAGTAGTAGATGGCTTCACGCCTATCCTGAACCGTCCGCAGAGCGCGATTCTGGGCGTGGGGCGCAGCGCGCAGAAGCCGGTCGTGGTACGCGGTGAGGTCGTTGTGCGGGAGATGATGACGCTCAGCCTGACCGCTGACCACCAGGTGATAGACGGAGCGGTGGCCGCCAGCTTCATGCGCAGGCTCCAGGCGACGGTCGAGAGGCCAGCGGCGCTGTTCAGGTAGAAGGTTCGGGATATGTCCGGTTTGCGCTACTCATCCAGGAAGCGGATGCAGACCGGCATGGGTATGTTCAATTCGCGGCCTGTCGGGGCGAGTAGGCCGGATTCTTGGTCTATGTGGAACGTTACTATGGTGTCGCTGTCCTGGTTGGCCGCGAGCAGGAAACGGCCTGATGGATCAATGCTGAAATTTCTCGGGGCGCGGCCTCCGGTCGAGCGATGTCCGAGCGGCGTGAGGCGTCCGTCGTCCTGATCAACTGAGAAGACAGCGATGCTGTCGTGTCCCCGGTTCGAGCCGTAAACGAAGCTGCCCGATGGGTGAACGTGTATGTCCGCCGTGGTGTTCGACCCGGAGAATCCGGTCGGCAGCGTCCCGGTCACCTGAAACTCGGAGAGGCTGCCCGATTCCCGGTCGTATTCGAAAGCGGTGATGGTACTGCCGAGCTCGTTTATGAGATAGGCCCACCGTCCGCCGGGGTGGAAATCGAAGTGGCGCGGGCCGAATCCGGGATTCACCTCGACGTAGGCGGGGGCGTTCGGAACGAGTCTTCTGTCGTCGGTATCTAGCTGGTAGATGACGACGCGATCCTGTCCCAGATCCGGGACGTAGGCGAAGCGGTTCTGAGCGTCCGGGTTTATGGAGTGCGCGCGCGCCTGGTCCTGTCGGCGCGGATTCACGCTCGAACCCTCGTGTTGGATGAAGTCGGAGGCGGGCGCGAGACTGCCATCGTCCTCTATGGGAAGCACGCACACGCTTCCGCCGTGATAGTTGGCGGCGAGAACGAAGCGTCCCGTCGCGTCCGCCTTCACGTGGCATGGACCGGGGCCGCCAGATCCCTGGCTGTTGAGGCAGGTCAGTTCGCCGGACTCAGTGTCTATCGCGTAGGCGTACACGGCGCCCTGTTGCTTGCCGTCGAATTCGTGGACTTCGGACGCCGCGTACAGAAACCGCTTATTGGGGTGAAGCGCGAGGAAGGACGGGTTTTCAGCCCCTGTCGCGACCGAGACCGGTTCCAGCGCGCCCGCGCCGGTGTCGAAGCGGCAGGTGTAGATGCCTAGGGAGTCGGTGTGCGTGTATGTTCCGATGAAGACGAGTGAATTCTCGGTTGTATGTGTCATTCCGTTCTCCCGAGCGCGCCCCTTACATCCGATCAGGACGCAGTGGATGCTGCCAGCGAAGTCCTGGGAATCGGCTGAAATCGGAGTCGGTAGATACCATGGCGCAGCCATGCTCGACTGCAATCGCCGCGCGCTGGGCGTCAGCGACCAATTTCCCTGTGGCTCCGGCCTGGCGACACAGTCTTTCGAATATATACAGATGGTCGGGACCGAGTCTCGTCATCCTGCGCGTCAAGCGCTCTTGGGCGGTCGAGATCAATCCCGGGACGGGAACGAACACCCCGCACGGTCACCAGTTGGAATGGCGGCGATTCGGCAGGCTCGCGACGCTTAAGAGCATCGTCCAGAGTTTTGGAAATGAAGGCGCTTACGCTGATGCCGCGAGCTTTGGCTGCGCGCCGAACCTGCCTGGCAAGTCGGTCATCGAGGGAGATTGTGGTCCTCATGATGGATAAGCATAACATGGAATCATCACTGCATAACACACCTCAGACGCTCGGGACGCTGTACCAATTTGGCAGGCAGCGGCAATCACCTTCACCCCGGCCCTCTTCCATCGCAGGGAGAGAATCTTCGCGCCGCACGCATCGCGATACAGGTTCCCCGGGCGCTTGCTCGATTGACGCCTCTATTGCCCGTTGATAAACTCAGCCTCAATCAATCTGGAGGATTTAGCAGTGCCCAACAGCGTATCTTTCCACGACCTCAACCCCCTATCTTTTCTCGACCGCAGCGCTAAGGTCTATCCGAACAAGCCCGCGGTCATATACAACGACGTGACTTTCACCTACTCCGAAATGGACGC
>JAAXHY010000272.1 GCA_012270665.1 Dehalococcoidia bacterium | reverse complement strand
GAGACGGGCAACGGGCTATACGAATACGACGGCGCTAAGTTCGTGCTGGGAACGGAGGTGAACTGCACGGCGAGGGTCGGTGGGCGCGCGAGGCGCGTCCACATACTCATATTCGCGCCCAGCCTGAGCAGCGTGTCCAGAATAAACGATGCCCTGAAGCGGAGAGGGGCGAAACTGGACGGCGACGGCAGGCCGACACTGACTATGTCGCCCAGGGACCTGCTGGAAATACTGCTCGAAATAGATCCACGGTGCATCATGATTCCGGCTCACGCATGGACGCCATGGTTCGGGATCTTCGGGTCCAAGTCGGGCTTCGACTCACTGGAAGAGTGTTTTGGCGACCTCACATCGCACATCCACGCCATCGAGACGGGGCTGTCGAGCGACCCAGCCATGTGCTGGCGCGTACCGGAGCTGGACGACATATCCATAGTCTCGTTCTCAGACGCTCACTCACTGCCCAAGCTGGCGCGTGAATTGACCGTGTTCAACGGCAGCCCCAGTTACGACGGCCTCGCCGAGGCGCTGAGGACACAGGACATCGCCTACACCGTCGAGTTCTTCCCCGAGGAGGGGAAGTACCACCACTCCGGGCATCGTAGATGTGGAGTCAGCCTCACGCCCGACGAAGTGAATGAGTATGGAAGCGTCTGCCCCGTGTGCAAGCGTCCGGTCACGCTTGGAGTGATGCAGCGCGTGGAGGATTTGGCGCGACGAGAGGACGATACCCGTAGAGACCAGAACGGCTTCGTTCGCTCCCCGAAGGGCAGACCTCCATATAGATCACTGGTATCCTTGCAGGAGATACTGTCCGAGGCGATAGGCGTGGGGGTAAACACCAAGCGAGTCCAAGGCGCTTATATGTCGCTGGTGGAGAACTTCGACAACGAACTAGACGTGCTTCTCAGCATCCCGTCCGGTGAAGTGGCTGCAACTCTGCCACGCTTTGGCCATATTGTTGCCGACGGACTGGAAAGGGTACGAGCCGGAGATATACACGTCATCCCAGGCTTCGATGGACAATACGGCACTGTAAGGGTATGGACGGAGAACTCTCAGGCTCGCGCGTCCCGTGAGACGCCGCGTCTGCTATGAAAACACCCGTCTTCACAATTTCCAAAAATCTTTGCCTTGCGGCACAACGTAATGTACTATTGACATATAGCGTCAATACAGGCTCAGGATATACCAATTGAGCTATCGCTGGATGCGAAACAGCTTCATATACCTTCTGCTCATAGTCGCCCTCGTCGCTATAGTATTTACATTTTTCTCCGGCAACCTCGGGGGATCGAAC
>JAAXHY010000352.1 GCA_012270665.1 Dehalococcoidia bacterium | reverse complement strand
GTGTCTCGAGCATCTGATTTTGCGTCTCACGCATCTCTGCAAACTGCCCGGGTAGCGCCAACAGGTCATCCGTCATAATATCCCGACGCAAATCGGCCAACGCATCTGGGTCCGAACGCAATGCTTGTGACAACAGACGCGGATTCTCTCGAATCACTCTGATAACATCCTGTTCAGTAACTGGCGTCATAAATCTCTTCCCTGCCTTATCCGTCTTATCATTGTGTCATATGCTATAGGTCAAGACAAACATATGAGGCAGTCGCGCGTATTCCCTTCCGCGACAATACTCATGTACATACTCCGTTGAGCGGGGATTGAGCCGAGGAACCTGGATTCTGGCTGCAAGCATCATAAACGTGTGACGGATATGTTGGGATATAATCGAATCGGAGAGGGACGATGAAAGAGATGGCCTCTGATAGTTCAGGCGGGAACGCGCTGGTTCGTGGCGTTCTCGTTCCGAGTCTAGTGGCGGTCGGAGCAATCGCCGTCGCGGTTCTCGGCGCGCTGCTCATAAGGGGCGATGGCGAGATTGACGATGTGAACCTGTTCGTGGAGTCGCTGTCGGGCAATTCGGCGTCTTTTCTTTCCGGGTTGGGAGTGGTAGCTCCGCTGGGCTTCGCCTTTGGCGCGGGAGTCGCGGCCGCATTCAACCCGTGCGGATTCGCCATGCTGCCCGCCTACATGGGACTCTATCTTGGAGTCGGAGCCAACGAGGAGAGGACGTCCTTCGTCTCTCAGCTTGGCAGGGCGTTGCTGGTAGGAATCTCGGTCACCGCCGGATTCGTGCTTCTGTTCGCAATAGCGGGAGGCATAATTGGTCTCGGAGCCCGCTCGGTCGTCGGCGGCATACTGCCCTGGCTGGGGTTGTCCATAGGAGTCGTGCTGGTGATTGCCGGCGCATGGCTTCTGAGAGGCGGCGAATTGTACACCGCTCTCGCCCAACAGGCCGCGACCAGACTGGGAAACCCGGGAAACTCCAATATACGTGGGTACTTCCTCTTCGGATTGAGCTACGGCGTCGCCTCTCTCAGCTGCACGCTGCCGATCTTCCTGGCCGTGATTGGCTCATCATTCGCCGCCTCCGACATAGTAACGTCCTTCTCGCAGTTCGTGTTGTACGCGCTCGGCATGGGCGTCGTGATCATCGCTCTCACGCTGAGCATGGCTCTGTTCAAGGGGGCTATGCTGGGCGGTATGCGTAGAGTCATGCCCTATGTGCATCCCATCGGGACATGGCTGATGATAGTCGCGGGGACGTACATAGTGTTCTACTGGCTGACGCTGGGCGGCCTTCTTGGGTAGAGGCAGTCGGTCCTTAGTTATCAGTGGCCAGCTATGAGAGGCCGACCACCGATGGCCGATAAGTTGATGCTGCTAGCAATAAGCTAT
>JAAXHY010000419.1 GCA_012270665.1 Dehalococcoidia bacterium | reverse complement strand
GCGCTGGGCTTGGAATTCTGGTGGGACGACGGTGAGATTCGCTTCCGTGATCCTGTGAGCGGGGAGTTCCTTCGGACACTGGAAGAGTCGGAGGACGCTCTGGAGTCGGCTGAGGCGCGGGCGGAGGTTGCCGAGGCGCGCATGGCTGAGATGGAAGTCGAGATGCGACGGCTGCGGGGCGAATAGGCTCCCGACTAATTGAAAATTGACAATTCATAACTGGTTGGAACTAGATGTCCGGATACATAGTAAGAAGACTGCTCGCCAGCATCCCCGTGATATTCCTCGTGGGGGTGATCACCTTCTCTATCCTTCATATAGCCCCCGGCGACCCAGCGGTGCTGATGGCGGGTGAGGAGGCTACGCCCGAAGACGTGGAGAAGATGCGGCAGGCGCTCGGCTTCGACAAGCCTTTCTACGTGCAGTTCGCCGTGTGGGTGGGAAATCTGCTGCAGGGAGACCTGGGCACCTCGATCTTCTCGAAGCACACGATAACAAGCCTTATGGCCCCCCGCCTACAGCCCACGCTGAGCCTCGGACTGTTCGCGATAGTCTTGTCCATCCTGTTTGGCATACCTATGGGCGTGATTGCCGCATGGAAAGTGGGCAGCTTTACCGACAGGGGTGTCATGATTTTCGCAGTGCTGGGATTCAGCGTTCCCGTCTTCTGGCTTGGTTTCATATTCATATGGCTGTTCGCGGTACACTTCAGGATATTCCCGGCAGTGGGATTCGTGCCCATAACGGACGGAGTGCTTCCGTACCTCAAGAGTCTCACGCTGCCCGCGCTGGCCAACGCGATTCCGTTCTCGGCGCTTGTGGCGCGTATGACGCGCTCGACTATGGTCGAGGTGCTCCAGGAAGACTACATAAGAACGGCGAGGGCGAAGGGGCTGGCGGAGTTTGGCGTGATAGGACGACACGCTCTCAGAAACGCCTCCATACCTATCGTCACCGTCATCGGTCTCGTGTTCGCCGCGCTGGTCAGCGGGGCTGTCGTAACCGAGACCGTGTTTGCTATACCGGGCCTGGGACGGCTGCTGGTTGACGGCGTGGTGAGAAGGGACTATCCGATTGTGCAGGCGATGCTGATGGTGACGGCGGTCAGCTATGTTTTCGTGAACCTGGTAATTGACATCTTCTACGCGTATTTGGATCCGAGGATCAGGTATTGATCAGTTATCAGTGGTTATCTTATGACGGCAAGTCTTGATTTCTACCAAGTGGATACCCGCTTTCGCGGGTATGA
>JAAXHY010000158.1 GCA_012270665.1 Dehalococcoidia bacterium | reverse complement strand
GCCTTGCAGTGCCTCCGGTGTAATCCCAGTACAGAACGTGGTCGGTACCAGTGCAGCACCTATACCCGTTCCACTTGTCCGCGGGGCCGCTGAAGCCGCGCCGCCACACTCCGCCGTACTCACCGATCTCATGCACTGGCTTTATGACCAGCGGGTCATCGCCGATTCGCTCGGCGACCGGAGGCAGCGTGCCGGCAGCGACGAGATCAGCCAACTGAGGAGCCTCACTGAAGCTGGTCGGCCACATACCTTCGTCGTCAATTATAGTTGGGCCCTCGAGCTCTCCAATGAGCGCCGCTCCCATCTGCGGTTCCGCGGGAGCCGCTGGGGGCTGCGATACAGCCGCAGGGGCAGGCTGCGCGGGAGCCGTGGTGGGTTGAACGGCGGGCGCGGGGGCCGCGGGGGCCGCCGTAGGCTGCACCTGGGCCGCAGGCGCCTCTTCCTCAGAAGTGCCGCAGGCCGCTAGAACGAGCGCCGAGGCAACCAACGCCAGGGGGAGCAATACTCCGATCTTCTTGAAATTCATCCGACAACCTCCTCCAGTCTTCCCACGACTTGGGTCTAATGGACTACATTTCGGGAAACGAAGGAACACTCCCGAATTTGAGGCAATCCTAAGTCTGGATTGGAATGTTGTCAAGAGATGTATTTGTGAGGAAGCGGGCTGTTGCCCATCGTCGGTGCTTTCTGAAAGAATGATAAACGATATAGGGAGACAGAGATGGTAATTAACACGGATGCCGATGTGATTCGAGTGATTCGGCAGAATCCACGCCTGATATTTCAGGCTCTGAACGAAGATCCTGAACTGCTGGCCGACGTGCGTCGCGCTATCCTGACCGACGAACTTCTCAGTCTTCCCGTCCAGTTCGCCGAGATGAAGGCAGCCCAGGATGAGATGAAGTCCACTCAGGACAGGATGTTGGCTACCCAGAACAAGATGCTGGTTACCCAGGACGAGATACTGGCAGAACTGGCCGATTTGCGCAGAGTCCAAGCCGGACTTCTGGAGACTCAGGCCGGGCTTCTGGAGACCCAGAACCGCATTCTTGACGATCAGAATCGGATGTCCGGTAGGCTGGGAAACCTCGAAGGCGCGGAATTGGAGCGCAAGATATTCCGAATTCTGCCCGGATACCTCTACCCAAGGTACGGACTTCACCGTCCGCGCATCCTGCTGCACCCAATTACCGAAACTCGGCATACCGAAGAATTTACGGACAAAATCGCCGACGCCAACGAGGATGGGATTATCACCGACAGCCAGTATAACAGGCTCATGAATACTGACATGATTCTGAGGGCGCGTCAGCGCGAGGATGGAGAAACTGTGTACTGCGCCGTAGAGGCGTCGAGCGTCATTGACAACAATGATGTCACCAGAGCGGCGGAATCCTCTCAAGCTCTTCATGCCGTCTATGGAAGCAGGACAATCCCGGTCGTGGCGGGCTATCGGATTACTGACGAAGCGATGGAAATGGCCGACAGTCTGGAGGTCGGTGTCACAATCGTGGATAGGCCATATTACTAGGGTCAGTTGTCTGGCAGAAATTCCAACGTGTAACTCGCACTGTGACGGGTATCGCGCGTCACAGGAGACACGACGATGACAACTTCTCTGCCCGGCGCGTCCAACCCGCTCAGAGTGATCTCGCCGGTATTGTTGCCGTCAAGTTCCAGCCGCGATACTTCATATTCGCCGTCAGCGCCGGTGGTGATAACCTGCGCTACGAACCGCTGGGGAAGACTACTGAGCGCGGGCGTGAAGCCTTCGCTCATCCATTCACCCGTATCCATACCATCGTCCAGTTGAGGAATTGATACGTCCGCCACCATGAATCCGTCTCGGTAAACGGCTGCGTCCGTCACGTACTCGAACCTGACCAGTATCGGGCCGCCGGTGAATGGCGTGAGGTCAACAGACTCCCGCTTCCAGTCGCGGCTGCGTCCGGTGTAGCCCGGACCATAAGCGTTGCCGCTCACGTCGTCATCCGACGTGTACTGACCTTCTACGATGGTCCAGGTGTGGCCGCCGTCATCTGACACTTCCACATAGCCGTAGTCCCAACCGTCTTCTATGTCGTACCAGACCATGTATTCCAGGGTGGCGGTGTCGAGTCCGGTCAGGTCGAACTCGCGCGTCGCATTGGTGTTGATCGAGTCGCCCCGTCCGCTCCACAAGCACCCGTCGTCGCTAACGCAATCGGCCTCCACTTGGCGCGCCTGTGTGCTTCCATGGAACCTGAGAGTCCCTTCCGCCGCGTTGCTCCGAAGTGTGTAGTATCGCGCCGAGAACTGTGGTAGCGATCTCTCGCGCCCCTTGCCGTCTCCCAGCGGCCTCACCCTGCGAATCTTCACGTCGCTGTCCATGTAGCCATATCTATCGTCATCGGCGTCGAGGTAGTTGGCTATCACCCAGTCCGCGAATACGTCCTCGAATAGCAGACCGTGAGACCGCAGGAAAGCGTCCACGCCGGCGATGCCGTCCAACTTCTGAGTCATCAGATCCATCAGATTCTCGGTCCCTCCGATCCTCTGTGTAAGGTATATGAAG
>JAAXHY010000144.1:2876-3127 GCA_012270665.1 Dehalococcoidia bacterium | reverse complement strand
GTCGCGAGACAGTCGCGGTACTCTCCTGATCCGTCCCCCGCCTCCAGCATCTTGTCCATGTCCCCCACCAGCGACTTCACCTCCGACAGAGCGACCGTCGGCCCGGTCGAAGACTGGACTGCCTGGGTGAAAGCGCGAGGGACGTTCGGTGGGTACTCCTTCTCGATCTGTCGCCTCTCCCAATCCTCATAGGACTCCTCCTTGCCCGCCATGAAGTACGATTCGGTCGCGGCAGCGGCGGTCGAAGCGTC
>JAAXHY010000144.1:0-2688 GCA_012270665.1 Dehalococcoidia bacterium | reverse complement strand
CCGCCACTACCGAAGGCAGCCACGGCCTGTCTTTCAGTCCGTCTATCTCGAAGGTCTTCTTATACGCTGTCCCCGGATTCGAGGTGAAGTTGTACTGCTCGATACCCTCGGCGATGGAACTCGACGCCACCCCAAACTCCCTGTCCACGTCCCTCAGAAACAGCAGCGCCTGCCTGTCGTCCCACTGTGTGTTCCGCTCCTGCGCCCAGGCCGCGGCCGACGCCTCGGCTGCGGCCTCAGTCCCCTCGTGTCCTGCCTGATCAGCCATGACCACGATGACCTCACTGCTTCCGCTCCCCTTCAGATACTCGTCCACGTCGAAGCTGAACGCCAGCAGCGGGTAGTGTCGAGGCGCCGACATATGCTCGTCCTGATAGGGCTCGGATCCCGATTTGACCGACTTCAGGCGCGCCAGGACTATCGCGTCCGAAGCGAGTATCTTCTCTTCAAGCGAGAGCGGGTCCCAGGCTCCGGGGGGATAGAACGAAGGCGCAGCCTCAGCATATTCGGACGTCCCCTGCCGCGCGGCATCGGGGCTTGGAGTCAAGGTCGGACGGGCCTTCGGATGGACACGGGCGTATGAGTTGAAGTTGGGGCGACCTGTCGCGCGCCGGCCTGCGTTCGCGCCTCAGATGGAGAGCCGGGCCGCTCTACCACAGCCGGAGGCTCGGAGCAGCTCAACTGAAGCGACGCCAGCAGCAACCCGGTCAGAGCAACGCTCACACTGAGCGGGGCCGGAAGTATTCTCGACTGCCTGAAGAACATCGTTGCCTCTCTTAATGCCGGAGCTAGTCCTGGTAGTTCGCCTCCATCGCGTTCCTGTCGTTCTTGGTCATCTTCCTTGGTATGGCGACCTTATTCTCGATCACCAGCGGGCCCATCAGATCGCCATCTACCCGGCTGTGCCACAGCCCCCCGGTGTGTCCAAACTCGTGCGTGACGGTTCCGGTCAGATACAGGTAATGAACCCCCGGATTGCCGGGCACAAGCATACCGACCTTACTTTCATCGTTTGTCCAAGCGTACTCGGTTCCGTTGAGAAATGGCGGGCCTTCGATCTTCACGGTCATCCTGTCAATGTACGGGTGGGTTGAACTGTAGATTGGGGCGCAGGCAATAGTATCCCAGCAATCGTCTTTCCCTGGGACCTTCTTGACATCGAGGATGTACTGATCGGTGTTCTTGCCGGAGCATTTCTTGACGTCATACTTGAACTCATCCGAATCCGGGTCCTTGCAGAACATGAGCGCGGCTCCGGGGTAGTTCCACGCACGGGCGGCGGCGGCGGCCGCGGATGCAAGGCTATCGTCGGCTGTCGCGTCCAGTTCGTATTCCACCGTGTCGTCCTCCTGGTGCAATGCATGAGGAAGCGTCCAACCTTTCAATTTCTCGGCGAAGTCGTTGTCAACCGCCTCTCCGCTGTCCTTGTGGCGAGAAGAGAGGAAAAAAGAAGAGGCTCCATCACCCCGATAACAGCGGATCAGGTTGATCTGCACAGGATATCCCTGCCCAAGGGGAGAAGCCCAATCCGTCCATTCGGAAGGACGGACCTCCGATTATTCGCACTTCCCCTTCGGTTCGCTCGAGTCCTGAACGATGTTCAGCCCTGTGCGCCTCGGTACCCTCATCCTAAACTCGTAGTCCTCAGGCGATGCGCCGGACGGGCCTGTGACATACACCCAGAGGCGAGCCCAGTCGAGAGTTCGAAGATCATTCCAGGATGAGTCTGGCCGAAATTCGTGGATGCCGCCTCGTTGTAACTGGTACTGCGCTAGGACCTCGAGTGCGATTGTGGGTGTTGGGGTGGGCGTGGCCGTAGGGGTGGGCGTGGCCGTATAAGTGGCGGTCGGCGTTGGTGTGGGTGTTCGTGTAGGCGTGGCCGTATAAGTGGCAGTGGGTCTCGGCGTCGGTCCTTTCACGGTCACCTTTTGGAGTCTCTTGCCACGACTCTTCCATTCTCATCCAGCAACTCCGCCTTGATCGTCCCGCCACTCCCCGAACACGCGTACAGAGTGAAACTAGCCGATAGGTCATTTTGGTCCACCTGAGAGCGCCGCGTCATGACGTATTTTGACCTTGAGTCCAAGCGTACTGTGTTTCCATCCATTACGCAAACGATGTTCGACCAAAGAGACCGTATCAGATCAGTATGCGCCACAGTCTTGGACTTATCCTAAGAAGAGACACTGACTTCAGGAGTGGTCAGACGCCGGATGTATAGAGATTCACAGGGTGAGGTGGTGTCTGCGCTCGATACGTACATGGGCTGGGAGCCTCGACGGCAGGCCGAGTCTTTACGTCGAACGGCGCGGTGAACCTGATAGTGTCGGAGGCGCGAGTGAGCCGGTCGGGAGTGAGGATGCCGCGGTCACATGATTGGCGGTGAATATTTGGATCGCCTGCGACGCGCTTCCACAGATGACGTCTGTCAGAGTGGGTTCGTGAGGCGCGGACCTCGGTGTACGTCATGTTCCAGGAATCAGCTCCCAGATGAACCGCGCTTGTTAATCGAAACGGAATGCTGATAGCGGACAGCAAGGATCTGCGAGTAAATCCGCTCTCACCGCGAGCGAGGGACATCTGGCCGGACTTCGCCGCTGTCGTCATTCCCGCTACCGATAGTGGCGACCTGTGGCTTCGCTCCATGGAAAACCCCAGTCATGATTCGCTATCGACTGCGCAACTGCC
>JAAXHY010000178.1 GCA_012270665.1 Dehalococcoidia bacterium | reverse complement strand
TGCTGAATGACCTGGGAGCGTTTGCGACTCCACTGATGTACTGCTTCAGGGAACGCGAACGGATACTTGATCTGTTCGAGATGCTGTGCGGCGCAAGAATCACCCTGAGCTATATGCGCCCGGGTGGCCTGTTCCAGGACGCGCCTGACGAGTTCTGGACGGCCCTCGACAGGCTTGTTCAAGACCTTCCCAGCCATATTGACGAACTCGAAGACCTGATAACGGGGAACGAGATTGTCCTGACGCGCACGAGGGGAGTGGGAGTTCTCACCGCCGAGGACGCTATTGACTGCTCGGTAAGCGGGCCTATACTGCGGGCGAGCGGCGTGCAGTGGGACCTTCGCAGAGCCGACCCTTATGAGGTGTACGATAGTCTGGACTTCGATGTGCCCATAGGCGTCGGAGGAGACAACTTCGACCGTTATATTGTGCGCGTTCAGGAGATGCGCGAAAGCGTGAAGATAATCAGGCAGTGCATAGAGCGGATACCGGATGGTCCGATTCGAGCGCAGACGCCTTTCTTCGTGCGAGCGCCGGTCGGCGACGCGTATGCCGCGGTCGAGGGCCCAAAGGGCGAGCTTGGATTCTACATGGTAAGCGACGGCGGCATTTCACCGTACCGGTGCAAAGTCCGAGCGCCGTCGTTTATGAATCTAACCCCATTGCGGCAGATGCTTGTCGGGGGGAAGATGGGCGACCTGATAACCACGTTCGGGTCGGTTGACATCGTGCTGGGCGAGGTGGACAGGTGAGCCTAGATTTCATGAGCATTCATAGCTTTTTCAAAGGCTTCCTTCCGGAGGGATTGGAATGGGTGGCGTTTACGATGGCGGCTGGCGTCCTCGCTTTTCTTGTAATCAACGTTTTGATGTTGTCCACCGCCGTTTACACCTGGTTCGAGCGCAGGGTGTTGGGCAGGTTCCAGAACAGGCTCGGCCCGAACCGGTGGGGGCCATTCGGTATCCTGCAGCCCATAGCCGACCTGGTGAAGCTCATAACTAAAGAGGACACGACGCCGGACGAGGCGGATCGTTGGGTGATGACCTTCGCGCCCCTTGTTCTGGTAGTGCCGACCCTGATTGTCGCGGCGGTTATCCCTTTCGGACCGGACAGTTTCCTCGGAAAGCTGAATATCGGCATCTTGTTCGTGCTTGGCGTGACCTCCGTGAACACGATTGCGATTTTCATGGCCGGATGGGGCTCGGCGAACAAGTACGCGATGCTGGGCGCTATGCGCGGAGTGGCGATGCTTGTGAGCTACGAGGTCCCGATGGCGCTGGGCGTCGTCGGAGTCCTGATTCTCTCCGGTTCTCTGTCGCTCTTCCACATTGTGGAAATGCAGACTATACCATTCCTGCTGGTGCAGCCGCTTGGATTCCTGATATTCATGGCGGCGGCCTCCGCGGAAATGAGTCGAACGCCGTTCGACCAGATAGAAGCGGAATCGGAGCTTGGTTCGGGCTATAATACAGAGTACAGCGGGATCAAATTCGCCGTGTTGTTCCTCGCTGAATTCATGGCTCCCATAATCACCGCGCTTGTGGTTACGACTCTGTTCTTAGGCGGTACGAGAGGTTTCGACCCCATCCCCGGACAGGTATGGTTCGTATTGAAGACGTTTGCCGTAATCTTCGCGCTGCTCTGGGTAAGAGCGACCTGGCCCCGCCTGCGGGTTGACCAGATCATGGGGTTCGCCTGGAAAGGGCTGTTCGCTCTTTCACTGGTGAACATCTTCGTAGTGGCGGTCGAGGTTGTTATACTTCAGGATAGCTTAGGCGCGATTTCCACGGGTTCGGTCAAGATTTCGACTAGCTCGCTCTGGATAATGGCGGCGATAAACTGGGTGATAATGATAGCGGCGATAGTGGCGACTGCCAAAATACTGGGCCAGAGGAGGCTTGAGCGACCGACGCCCACGCCTTCCCCGCTGGCCAATATGTACGCGGAGGCTGATTAGATTATGTATGGCCTCTCACTGGTCAAAGGTCTGGGCGTTACTATGAAGAACCTCGTAACGCCGGGACGGATGTTCACGGTTAATCAGTACCCGGACCGAAAGGTAAGCGTCTTCGGACTCGCGAAGATCAACAACCAGAATCCGGTGTCTTTCACGCTCAAGCAGCCGGGAGAGGCTTTCAAGGCTCTTGTCGGACTCGCGTCGGTCCCCGACAGGCAGTATCAGCACCCCAGGTTCAGAGGAGAGGAGTTCTCATGGTACGAGAACCGCTGCACCGGATGCGCTTCCTGCGCTAAGTACTGTCCCCTGGGCATAATTGAAATTGTAACCAATCCGGCGAAGACCGACCTCCAGGAAGGCGACAAATACTTCCTGGAAGTCTTCGACATTGACATCGGGCGGTGCATGTTCTGTGGCCTCTGCGTGGAGGCCTGTCCATACGACGCGCTTCACATGGGCAGTGGCTTCGAGGAAGGCCGATACAGGCGCGCAGACCTTGTGATAGATAAGGCCAGGCTTGTCGCCTCTCCCAAGCGTCCCAGCCACTGGTTCAGACCCCAACTGGCTGACTCGCAAGACTACAATCCTCTGGAGGGCGACGAGGCGGACTGGCGTGAGGTGCATCGCCACGAAAAGCCGACGCTGACCGACCAGCG
>JAAXHY010000082.1 GCA_012270665.1 Dehalococcoidia bacterium | reverse complement strand
GCTATTGCCATTGCGGGCCTCCATCTCTGAACGGGAATTTTTCCTGAAACTATGTCCAACATTATACTCTTGATAAATCCGTATTTACAACGCGCGGCGTTATTGCGTTAAACTGTGGCTTGCAGCCGATACGCGGTCGGCCAGCCATCGAAATCTTAAACGTCAGGAGATGTGAGAACAATGACCAAATACGCACGATTCCTCGCGCACGGAGAGGTCGCCTACGGAGTGGTCGAGGGGGATACTGTCAAACAGATAACCGCCGCACCCTATGAGGACCATGAGGTCACCGACCACACCCACACGCTGAACGAGGTCAAGTTGCTCGCGCCCGTGGTCCCGAACAAGGTGGTCGCCATCGGTCTGAACTACCGCAGCCACCTGGGAGACAGGCAGCCGCCCAGCGTCCCAGAGCCGTTCTTCAAGACCACCTCTTCCGTCGTCGGCCCGGGCGACGACGTAATCATCCCAAGAGAGGCAATCGAAGAGGGCGTCACCGTACAGCCGGAGGCCGAGCTCTCCCTGGTCATCGGCAAGAAAGCCAAGCGGGTATCCAAGGGGGACGCGCTGGACTATATCCTCGGATTCACCTGCGGCAACGATGTCAGCGCGCGGAACTGGCAGGCGAACGACCTGTCGTGGTGGCGGGCGAAGTCCTCGGACACATTCACACCGCTCGGCCCGTTCATCGTCTCCGGCCTCGACCCGTCAGCGCTTCGTCTCATCGGAAGGATAAACGGCGAGGTTGTGCAGGAACAGGTCACCAGCGACCTTCTCTACGGCGTCCCGGAGATAATCGAGTTCGTGACCCGCGCGCTGACGCTGAATCCTGGCGACGTGGTGATGACCGGAACCCCCGGCGCGCCCGGCGACGTTCACGACGGCGACGTGATGGACGTGGAGATAGCGGAGATAGGCACGCTGACGAATACCGCGCGCAATGAGGAAGGCTGAACCTTCACCCTTATTTGAGCGGGTCTGTTATGGGAAAGCCAGGCGCGCGCTTGATATAGCTTATTGCTAGCAGCATCAACT
>JAAXHY010000573.1 GCA_012270665.1 Dehalococcoidia bacterium | reverse complement strand
AGTTGATGCTGCTAGCAATAAGCTATGTCAAGCGCGCGCCTGGCTTTCCCATAACAGACCCGCTCAAATAAGGGTGAAGGTTCAGCCTTCCTCATTGCGCGCGGTATTCGTCAGCGTGCCTATCTCCGCTATCTCCACGTCCATCACGTCGCCGTCGTGAACGTCGCCGGGCGCGCCGGGGGTTCCGGTCATCACCACGTCGCCGGGATTCAGCGTCAGCGCGCGGGTCACGAACTCGATTATCTCCGGGACGCCGTAGAGAAGGTCGCTGGTGACCTGTTCCTGCACAACCTCGCCGTTTATCCTTCCGATAAGACGAAGCGCTGACGGGTCGAGGCCGGAGACGATGAACGGGCCGAGCGGCGTGAAGGTGTCCGAGGACTTCGCCCGCCACCACGACAGGTCGTTCGCCTGCCAGTTCCGCGCGCTGACATCGTTGCCGCAGGTGAATCCGAGGATATAGTCCAGCGCGTCCCCCTTGGATACCCGCTTGGCCTTCTTGCCGATGACCAGCGAGAGTTCTGCCTCCGGCTGTACGGTGACACCCTCTTCGATTGCCTCTCTTGGGATGATTACGTCGTCGCCCGGGCCGACGACGGAAGAGGTGGTCTTGAAGAACGGCTCTGGGACGCTGGGCGGCTGCCTGTCTCCCAGGTGGCTGCGATAGTTCAGACCAATGGCGACCACCTTGTTCGGGACCACGGGCGCGAGCAACTTGACCTCGTTCAGCGTGTGGGTGTGGTCGGTGACCTCATGGTCCTCATAGGGTGCGGCGGTTATCTGCTTGACAGTATCCCCCTCGACCACTCCGTAGGCGACCTCTCCGTGCGCGAGGAATCGTGCGTATTTGGTCATTGTTCTCACATCTCCTGACGTTTAAGATTTCGATGGCTGACCGACCGCGTATCGGCTGCAAGCCACAGTTTAACGCAATAACGCCGCGCGTTGTAAATACGGATTTATCAAGAGTATAATGTTGGACATAGTTTCAGGAAAAATTCCCGTTCAAAGATGGAGGCCCGCAATGGCAATAGC
>JAAXHY010000407.1 GCA_012270665.1 Dehalococcoidia bacterium | reverse complement strand
TATAAACAGTGATTTATGACCATGTTCTGAATCCATGCCATAATTGTAGCATAGAATGAAGCATCGGGCGAAACCATAAAAGGCTTTGAAAAGGCCCCGGCCCGCGCCCGCGCCTAGCAAGGGGAGAAGTGTTTTAGTTCCGGGGTCTCAGTTGGCCTCTGAGGAACACTTTCAGCACGCCCTCGTTCGCCGCGCTCGAAAGACGGCGCTCGACGTCGCCGTCTTTGCCAATGAAGAATGTGGTGGGAAGAGATACTACACTGTAGTTCCTGGCTATTTCATTGGTCGTATCCAATCCGATGGGATAGGTAACGCCCGTACTGTCAGCGAACCCTCGAGCGTCTTCCAGCGTGTCGGAGATCGCCACGCCAAGAAAGACCACGTCCTGATCCTTGTACTCCTGAGACATCCGCTCGAAGAAGGGCATTTCCCATCGGCACGGCGGACACCAGGACGCCCAGAAATTGAGGACTACGACTTTGCCCTCGAAGTCAGACAACCTTATCGTCTCGCCATCAAAGGTCTCTATTTCAAAGTCTATGGCCTTGCCTGTTTCCTTCGTCGCGCGGGGCTGGATCGCTACCGGCGTGGGCGCGGGAAGCGCGGTACTTGTCGGAGCGGGTTTCGCGGTCGCGGTCGGAATGGGTGTCGGCGCAGGAGTAGAGGTAGGAATCGAGGTGGGTTCCGGCGCGGGAGTGGAAGTAGGAACCGACGTGGCAGTTGGCAGCGGTGACGCCGTCTGTCCACAGGCAGCGTTCGCAAGAGCTATCGCGACTATTATGATTGGAATAGCGAGAGACTTCATCATCAGATTATAGTCTATCTATGGAAACAAGACTAATTCCTGATCTTTTGCGCCTGCGCCTCGCCTGCTAGAATAGGCGAGGGAGAACATTGTGGCCACCATAGACACAGCCGAAGATCTGATCAGAATTCTGCGCCATGACCCTGAGATACTGGACCAAGTCCGCCGCGCCATATTGACCGACGAACTTCTTGACCGATCTGGTCGCGCGGGCGTCTAGCAAGGGAGGTCGAGGGTCTATCTATTTCGCCGTCGAAGCATCCGGTACCCTCGCGCGTCGAGACATTGATAGGTCATTCTTTGCCTCTAACGCAATTCATGCGGTCTATCAGGTTGACGCGGTTCCAGTCGCCGTAGGATATCGCATCCATCCAGCCGACCAGCTATACGCCGACCAGGTGGGAGCGCGGACCATAATCCTGGAAGAAGAGGATCTCTAGCCAGAACACCGATAGCCGGGAATCACTCATCTTGACACCCGACCATGACGACAACCTTCCCGCCTTTCTGAGATGGTCGGACTATCTGACTGGGAAGACGTGTACGCTCAGGGTCGAACCGGAGGACATCAGAACGCCGACCAGGCGGCTGGTGTCGGAATACCTGGCGGTTGGAGACGCCAGCCGGTTAGTTTCCGAACGTCGTCTGCTGCCGGACTCTTTAGACGAGTTTCAGGCGTTGCAGGACATCACGCTCACACTGTCAGACGACGGGACGCCTGGAACGTTGATTCCCGGCACGGTTCTCAGGAACGGGCCTCGTGAGCTAAACCCAGGTCAGAGCGCGCCATATGAAGTCGTCCTGCTTGGCGGCTCATACGTTCACCTGCTGGAAGTATCCATAGACCGCAGCGAGACCGGATACACGAGAAACTGGACGGGCTTCAACCGGAGGCGATGGGAGCGGAACAGCGACCGATTCGAGCGGTTCGTCGAAAGCGCGACGGACTTCGGGCAGGAGTCCGCACTTGATTTCCTCCGTTCGGTGGCGAAGGAGATATGGAACAGCCCATTCGAGAATTACTCCCGCTTCACCGGACGAAGAATACCTTACAAAACCGCCGATGAGACTCTTCTGAACATAATCGAAGGACGCGGGGCGATATGCTCTGAGAAAGTGCAAGCGCTCAAGTTCATCACCGACGCGCGCGGACTGAGATCAAGTTACGTCTTCGCCGGACCGGACGCATTAGGGAGACTCCCCAGCGGCGATCTGCGCCGCCTGCTGGAAACGTTCGACTTCAGGGGATCGCGGCGCATAATGCGATTCTGGCAGCATCTAGCGCTGGAATACGTGATCGAAGAACAACGCATACTCGTTGACGCTACGAACGGCAACATACCGTTTCTGTTCCTGGGCGGGTCAGAGTGTGAAGCGCTTCTGGATTCAGACTTCCCAAGACCGGCGCCCGTAAGGATGGGAACATATTCGGAGAACTTCTACTATCACCGGGCCCCGCGCGATCTCGCGCTGGACTTGTGCTATGCCATGGAGAACTATATCCCCGAGATTGATCTAGTGCAGGTCTTCGATAACGAACTTGGACTCGTGATAACTCCCGAATTCCTGGTCGCTCCCGTTCCGTACAGGACAGACGAGGAGTTTCAGGAACTGAACGCGCTCTACGAACGGCTCGCCGCTCCTAACGATCTGGATGTGGATGCGCGTTCCGACTGGCACCTGGACGGCCCCATGGGAGAGTCATTCTACGCGAGTGAACCCGAGGCCGCGGACGCCATCCTCGACTCTCACGACCACCTCCTGGAACGCTATGACCTCTTCGAGGGCTTTGGTCATCAGATGGGACTAGCAATCGTGAAACTGTAGGGATAGCCGTGAATCATCCGCCGAATGAACGGGAGCGACTCGAACTTCTCGCATCCGCAGTGGACGCCGCGCGGCAGACCCGTTTCTGGCGTCGGAAGTTGGGGAGCGGGCCGATCAACTCACTTTCCGACTTCGAGCGGCTTCCGATAGTGGAGGCGCGCGAATACCGGAGACAGAGGTTCGCCGACCTGGTGACAAACTCAGAGGAGATTGACTGGATACCAGGTCCGTGGCTTGGGCAGGATCCTGAACGCGCTCCGGTCGCGGAGGGTGTGTATGAAGCGCGGCTGAGAGTCAGGATACTGCGCGAGACTCTCTCGCTAGTCGTTCCCAAAGACGTTGACGAGCCAAGCGCAGTGATAGCATCCACGTTCGACAATCGTTACTTCGGAGCGGAAATGTGCGCCGTATTCGTCCGCATGGGCATACCGGCGCATCTGGTCAGCGACAGCGGCACGGACCGATTCAGCGAGCTTGTGAGCGAATTCGAGCCGGACATAGCAGCGCTGCTGTCCGACCGGCTCGACGCTGATGATCCGCCGACCTCCGTTCGGAGCGTAGTCACCGTTGGAGCGGGAACTGTTCCGAAAGGCATCCCTTTTCTGGATCTATACGTCTGCAATGAGTTCGGAGTCCTTGGCAGCAGAAGCGACGGAGGAGAGTACAAGTTGGCTCATGACGCCTTCTATTTCGAGACATCCTCTGAAGGCGCCCTGGTGGTAACCCCGTATTTCTCGCGTGTCCAACCAATCGTCAGGCTGGACACGGGAGACAGGATTCGAATAAACGCTCCGACCGATCTGTGTTAGATTTGTTCTGATGGATACCACAGAGTTCGACCGTCTGATACAGACCCAGGCCAACCAGGCGCTGAGCGTTCCAAGCACGCCCGCATACGTGTACTCAGAAGCTGTATTGCGAGCGGTGGCGCGGCAGGCCGCCCTCATCTCGGAACGGACCCGCTGCGAACTTCTCTACACACTCAAAGCCTGCGCGCTGGTTCCTGTTCTCGAAACGCTTGCAGACCACGTACAAGGATTCGCCACGAGTTCCGTTTTCGAGGCGCGACTCGCCGATAGCGCCAGGAGTTCCGGCCAATCTCTGCACTGCTACTCTCCGGCATATTCCTCCGACGACGTTGAATCCACGCTGTCGTTGGCGGACTATCTGTCGTTCAACTCACTCACTCAACTCGATCTCGCGGCCACCCTGAATACAGGGCAGGCTTCGCTGGGTCTCAGGATAAACCCGGAACTGTCATTTGTCGCCGAACCGAGATACGACCCTTCCAGGCCGGGTTCGAAACTTGGCGTACCGCTGTCCAGCATTGAAAGAATCGCTCGTATGCCCGACGGGCTGGAGGGGGCGCATATCCACAATAACTGCGAGTCGAACGACCTGTCTCAATTGGCCCAAAGTTCAGAGGCGCTATCGGACGCTCTCAAACGCATTGACGATCTACGCTGGGTGAACCTGGGCGGAGGATACTATCTCGGTCCGGAGACGGATACTTCGCCACTTGAGCAAGTCGTGGGCAGACTCCGTTCGGACTACGGCGCCAAGGTGTTCATCGAGCCTGGCACGGCGCTGGCGCAGCAGGCGGGATTCCTGGTAGCGGAGGCTCTGGACGTATTCTCCAACGACGGTACAGACATCGTAGTTCTGGATATATCCACAAGCCACATGCCGGAAGTCTTCGAGTACCAATATACGCCGGCTGTCAGCCGCCCGGATGTGGACGAAGGCAATCCGACGAGACTTGCCGGTCGCACCTGTCTCGCGGGAGATATATTTGGCGACTATCACTTTCAAGACCCCGTCAGAATTGGAGAACGCATCACAGTCATGGACGCGGGGGCTTACTCGCACTCTCGCGCCGTTCCCTTCAACGGAATACCGATTCCCAGCGTCTATATCTTCAGGGAAGACGGGACTTTCGACCTGATTTCAAATTACGGCTACGACGACTTCGCCTGCAGGAACGGAGCGACGCCAATTGCGGCTTATTGAGCGACGCGTATCCATCAATCCGGTCCCGGACACTTTCGCGGCGATCCGGTCTGACGTTGCCAGGTCTCTTTCTGAGGACGAAGCGCCAGCGCGCTTCGCCGTAACCAGGTCGAATGATGGCCCATATCAGTGCGAAATTGGAGTAATCGCAGGAGGACGCCAGTACGACGTTTCTCCCCTGTTCGAGTTCAGGCGTCGAGTCCATGAATCTCAAGAGCGATTCAATGTGGTATTCATAGTACCGACGGGAATCGGAGCGGAGATTGGAGGACATTCGGGAGACGCCACACCCGCGGCGATTCTATTGGGTCATATAGCCGACACTCTCATAACTCATCCCAACGTGGTCAACGCTTCGGACATCAACGAACTGCCCTCCAATGGGCTGTATGTCGAGGGGAGCGTCCTGACCAGGCTGATGATGGGAACGGTGGGACTGCGGCCCGCGAGGGCGAACCGAGTACTGGTCGCGCTGGACGGAAGCTACAATGAGCGGTATGCCAAGTACACTGTGAACGCGGTGAACGCCGCCCGCGCCACCTACGGCCTGAATTGCGCGGGAATAGTTGAAATCGAGCCGCCGATGAGGGTGGTGGGGAGTTACAGTGACACCGGAAGGGCATCCGGTTACGTGGAGGGCGTCGCGGGTCTGCTCGACACTTTGATAGAGAAGCGCGACAGCTATGACGCAGTGGCGCTGGCGTCGGTGGTAGAGGTGCCCGCGCACTACCACTACGATTATTTTACCAGCGGAGGCGAGATGGTAAACCCCTGGGGAGGAGTGGAGGCTATTCTGACGCACGCAGTCTCGGGAATACTCAACGTTCCTACGGCCCACGCGCCCATGATGGAGTCCGACGACATAGCCGCCGTGGACCCTGGTATCGTGGACTCTCGAATGGCCGCCGAGATAATATCCATCACCTTCTTACAGTCCGTGCTGAAGGGTCTTCAGCGCGCTCCCGCTATCGTGACAGATGAATCCCGGTTCGACAATCCAGGCGTCATCAGCGCGGAAGACATATCCTGCCTGGTGATTCCCGACGGCTGCCTAGGTCTCCCCACGCTCGCGGCGCTGAAGCAGGGCATACCCGTCGTTGCGGTCAGGGAGAACCATAGCCTTATGCGAAACGATCTCGAACGGCTGCCCTGGAAACCCGGACGCTTCTACATGGCAGAAAATTACTGGGAAGCCGCCGGAATAGCCGCCGCGCTCAAAGCGGGACTCGATCCGCGCTCCGTCCGCCGCCCGCTCAATACCCTACGCTCCTACCAATAACAAACCCCTTGC
>JAAXHY010000152.1 GCA_012270665.1 Dehalococcoidia bacterium | reverse complement strand
AGAGGTGACGAAATGAAGAAGAACAAGTTCTGGCAATTCGCGATCATCATAGCCGTTGGATTTAGCGTCGGCGCCGCAGGGACATACTGGTTCTTGAACGACACGTCCGAGGACGTCGGCTCCAACCCATCGGTCGGAATCGTGGAGGCGGACTTCCGGCTTCCTGAATACGAAGGTGACTTGTTCACCCCCCAGAAGGCAGTATACGACGGAGACAAACTCGTGCTGACCTTGCAGTCCAATGCCCTTTATCCAGAAGTGCTGGAGGAGGTGACGCTGACGAAAGGGTCTGAGCGGGAGACTGTTGAATTCGACTACACCACCGATGGCGGTTTCAACGTGATTGTAACGAACCCGCCGGGCGATTTAGACAACGCGACGCTGGACCTGCCCGCGGTCAGCATCGAGCATCCAGCATCCATACCTGTCAGTCTGGATTCCGAAACGTTTACAGGCCCCCAGGATGCGACGTATAGATTCACCTATCGCGGCCCCAACAGTGACTCGGGAGAGTTGCAATTCTACATCGAGTACGAGCCGGATGTCCCTGCGTCTCCCAGTATCAGCGACGCTAGGATCCAAGCCGGCGAGGACTCAGTTTATGACATAGGATCCGAAGGCAAGTTCGCTGCATCGAACCGGTTCATCTTCGGACGTCTAATCTTCCCAATCGAGGCCCGAGCGTTGGTGGAACGTGACGGTGCGGAGTTGGTGATAACTCAGTACAGCGAAATCGTACGAGACAGCGTCGTGATGCCCTTCGGTCTCATGTCCGAGGTCGCAGAACCTAACGGCGCTCCGGGTTCTGGCTCCGAATCTCCCACCGGGCCAACTGGCAATACGGGGAACTGAAGTGAACAACCGGCGTGCCGCGGCCATCCGGTTGGTTGGTCCGCGGTACGCCCTTTCAATAGACTTCGGACGGCCCGGTCGCAGTTACATCTGAAAAGGACAAGACTATGAATGCGATGAAAGCCATCTTTCTCACCGCCGCGACTCTTGTGTGCGCCGTCGGCTGCGGATTGTGGCCTGGTGGATCGGATGTACCCTCCGATCCGATTGAGTTCGCGATCCACCTGGCGACCCTGGGAAGGGAAAAGAACTGGGAGGACATGAGGGACCTGATGGTCGAGGACTTCAGGGACTTCGACCTTGAGGCGCTTGAGTGGGCCGTCAGGTTCCAGTCCATCTCGCCCGCGGACGTAGGAATCATCTCAGGCTACGACGACCCGGATAGCTGGACAGTGCAGCCATTTGGCGAAGGCGTCATCGTCCAGCTGAAGCAGGCGCCACTGATTGCCCTCACGCTGCGAAAGACCGGCGACGGCGGCCTGGAGTTCGATCCGGGTCCGTCAGCCCGCCGGTGGGCGGACTGGCTGGATAGACAGTACGCTCGCGATCTCGAATGGGCAGACCTGGATACCCCCCGCGCGCGGGGACTTTCGACCAATATACAGCCGGTCGAAAGCCGCTCGTTCATCACCTGGCGTGTGCGCCACGATGTTGTGACCGTCCACAGGACGGAGACCCGGGTTGAAGTGACTACGCAGCTTGAAATACTCAGGGGTCTTTCGGGAAAACTCGACATGAAGGACGTCCGGTGGCGCACCGATACCGCGGAAGGACAGGCTGAACTGTTATGGACCACCGCCCTGCTGGAAAAGGAGCCGGGCAGCGATTCGTGGGTCCAGCTATTCTCCAATCCCGTGGGGGAACACGCTACCACGTACTTCTTCACCATTGGCATGGACGAAGCGCCGCCGGACGACGAGGCAACAATAGAATTCAACGACCTCACCATCGGCGATACCGTTGTAGACATGGCCCTGACCATTCCTCTGACCAATGTTCCGCCTGGTGGGTGAGGTCAACCGCTGACTGCCGCCGCGCTTGTCGGATACGGGCGGCGTGAATCAACATGAAGAACGTTTGTCATAGCCCAAATAGGTGATATGCGGGGTGTGGGATTGGGTATAGGGTTGATGGAAACCAGATGCCAGGATGAGGCAGACATACAGATAAAGGCGGACTGAAAGGAGGGAACATGAACACTCTATTGAGTCCACGAACTTTTGGAATCGTAATTCTACTGGCCATACCGGCGCTGATAGGGCTGTTCGTGGCGACGAAGTTGTTCTCGACGGACCGAGAGACAGCGAGTACCGTTCC
>JAAXHY010000267.1 GCA_012270665.1 Dehalococcoidia bacterium | reverse complement strand
CACGCCAATCGTATATTACGCGACTCATACTAGCCTCTGAACCACGGCGAACTAAAGCCCCCTTTCAGACTAGAATACGGGCCTGCATTCTGTTCTAATGCAAGGCACATCCACTCATACGGAGGATCCGGTGCTTTCAGACAGACTCCAAGACGCAATCAATCAGCAGATCAACAACGAGATGTACTCCGCCCATCTCTACCTGTCCATGGCCGCCTACTTCGAGACACTCAGTCTCACCGGCTTCGCCCACTGGATGCGGCTTCAGTTCGATGAGGAGACCTCCCACGCGCTCAAGCTGTTCGACTACGTAAACGACAGAGACGGGCGCGTAACCCTCCAGTCAATCGAACAGCCACCCATCGAGTTCGAGTCTCCTCACAGCGTCATGCGGATGGTGCTGGAACACGAGCGTCTAGTAACGGACATGATCAACAATCTGTATGCGCTGGCAGTCGCAGAGCGCGACTACCCCTCTCACGTGCTCCTGGAGTGGTTCGTTACCGAGCAAGTCGAAGAAGAAAAGACGATCAGGGATATAGTGGACCACATGGACATCATCGGGGACGACGGCACCGGTCTGCTGATAATGGACCAGCGACTCAGCGACCGCACCGCTGAAGAGGAAGCCGCTGAGGGCGACGCGGCAGAGTAACCCTACACAATACAAGGGCTCAGTCCGGAGAGGGTAGCCAGGATGTGATAGACTGAGGCGACTTCACCCCTGAGGTCCGATCTTGCTCAGTCGCGCTCTTTCCGGTAGCCCGCGCTACAAGTGGTGGGTGTTTGGCGCGGTTGGGCTTGGTTCATTCACCGGCGTCATGTCTATGGGCGCGATCAATGTCGCGCTTCCGACCATCGCGGGCCACTTCGAGACCGACCTTCCCACAGTGCAGTGGGTGGTCATCGCCCAGACACTGACCGTGAGCGCCCTCCTGCTTCCCATGGGACGGCTGTCGGACATGATCGGGCGCAAGCAGGTGTACATCGCCGGACTGCTGCTGCTCATGATAGCGGCGGTCTTCGCCGCCTCATCCACTAGCGTTCTGATGCTGGTCACTACGCGCGTGATCCAGGGCACGGGCGCGGCCATGACGCAGGGCGTCGGCATGGCGATGGTCACCTCCATCTTCCCGGAGGAAGAACGCGGCAAGGGACTCGGAACGCACATGAGCGTCATAGGCGCGGGCGGAATGGCGGGACCGGTGATAGGCGGACTGCTGGTGAGCGCGCTCGGATGGCGCTGGGTATTCCTGGTGAACCTGCCCATGGCCACGATTGCGCTTATCGGCGCGCTGCTGCTGGTGGACTCGAAACTGTTCTTCCGCGAGCGACGCGGCGCTCGGTTCGACTGGCCCGGCGCGGCCCTCTCCACCGCCGCGCTGGTCGCGTTCCTCATGATGATGACGAATGGATACCGTCTGGGCTGGACATCCCCGCTAATCATGATCACCGGAACGTTGGTCGTCGCTCTTGTAGCCGCGTTCATCGTGTGGGAACTGCGCGCCCCCGCCCCCATGCTCGACCTGGGACTGTTCAGGCGCCGAGTATTCTCGCTGGGAGTGCTGGCAAGTTTCCTATCGTTCCTCAGCACAGGCTCGATTCGATTCATCATGCCGTTCTATCTACAGGGCGTCTTGGGATACCACCCGGGGCAGGTGGGCCTGATTATGCTGCCGACCGCAGTGACGATGACCGTAATGGGCCCAATCGCGGGACGCCTGTCAGACCGCTACGGCTACCGCGCCTTCAATGTCGCGGGCCTTCTGATAGCCTCGGTCGGCATCTTCACCATCTCGCGCGTGTCCGAAACGACGCCGCTGCCGGTCATAATCGGCGCGCTGGTGGTCCAGAGCGCTGGGACCGGACTGTTCGGTTCACCAAACTCGTCCTCCATATTCTCCGCGGCCGAGGGCAACCGGCACGGTGTGGTATCCGCGCTGCTGAGCCTGGTCCGCAACTCCGCCAACGTCACCTCGATAGCCGTGGCTACCGCTGTGGTCACCGCAACCATGGTCTCGATGGGCTACGCGCCCGATATGGGCAACGTGAGCGGTGAGGACGCCGGTCTGCTCACCTCATTCGTGTCCGGCATGAACACACTGTATTTCGGCATGGGATGCCTGCTGCTGGTGGGAGTGGTGGCGTCATTCTTCAAGGGTCCCGCCCCGGCCGGAGTAAGCTCCGTACAGAGGGCCGCGCGTGTACAGTCAGGTGACTAA
>JAAXHY010000266.1 GCA_012270665.1 Dehalococcoidia bacterium | reverse complement strand
GTCTGTTCGACACCGTGTACGTGTCGCTTTACAAGTATTTCGGCGCGCCGTTCGGAGCGGTTCTCGCGGGCACGGAGGAATTCTGCCGCGACCTGTACCACGACCGTCGTATGTTCGGAGGCGGTCTTTCGAGCGCGTCGCTGGCAGTCGCCCTAGCCCTGCAAGGAATGGAAGGGTTCGAGGAGCGATTCTCCGAAGCGATGTCGAAGGCCGGGAGATTGTTCTCGGAACTGAACCTTTTGGAAGGCCTGAACGTAAAGACCTACGAACACGGCTCCAACATCTTTCCGGTTGCGCTCGACCAAGATGTGGATGTCGAGAAACTCATTGAGGAACTTTCAAATTGCTCGGTGTTGGTCAATACCGATGAAGGAGACTCCACCAAAATCCACCTGACGGTCAACACGACCATATTGCGCCAATCCAACGAAGACATAACCGGAGCATTCGAGGCGGCGTTGAACATTGCTCGATCATGAGTCAGTAAGAGTCGTCAGGAACTTCGTACAGAGGACCGGCGACAGGATCAACAACCGGTACGGCGGCATAATAGACCGGATTCGTCGGATCTTCGTCGTCGAACTCACCATCAGGGTCTTCAGGGAGATGTCGGAGGACGACCTCACCCACATGGCCGCCGGCGTCGCGTACTACGCGCTCTTTTCGATATTTCCGCTGATCATCGGGATGATAACCGTGTTCAGCTACTTCCTCCAAGCCGAGCAGATACAGGCCAACATTGCCAACGCGATAGGCGGATTTCTGCCCGGCTCCGAACAGTTCGTGCAGGACAACATCGAGGGCATACTGAACCTAAGAAGCGCGCTGGGTCTGTTCTCCTTCCTGGGCCTGCTGTGGTCGGGCAGCGCGATGATGGGCGCGCTCGACCGCGCTATCAACCGCGCCTGGGACATACACAACGACAGGCCGATCTATATAGGCAAGCCGAGACACTTCCTGATGGTGTTTAGCGCGGGCCTGATGTTCACCATCTCGATGTCCAGCGCGGCCATCGTGAGGACGGCGCAGGAGTTGCCCCATCTGGATTTCCCGGTTGTTGGATTCGTGATCAAGAGCGTGGGGTATATCATCCTCCAGGGGGTGTCTTTCATCCTGATGCTGGTGATATTCCTGATGATGTACAAGGTCATTCCCAACACGAAGACATACTGGAGATATGTCTGGCCGGGCGCGCTGGTGGCCGCTATCCTGTTCGAGACGTCCAAGAACCTGTTCATCCTGTACCTGGAGAGGTTCGCGTCATATCAGAACGTGTACGGTTCGGTCGCGCCGGTTATAGTGCTGCTGTTCTGGGCCTACGTCAGCAGCTTCATCGTGCTGATGGGAGCGGAGCTATGCTCCGAGTACGAGCGTCTCAAACACAACGTGGAACGGGGAATCGTCAGGCACGACAGGCAAGATCCAGACACGGCGCGGGTACAGACCGCATCCTCTGTCCGAGCCGAGACGGAGGACGCCGTCCGGTAGAACCGTGTCCTCAGTTGCAGAGCTGCCCTTCTAATCCCCGTCCCAATCCGGATCGGAGCGCGCATCCAGGTACTCTTCATCCAACTCGACTCCAAGGCCAGGCTTCCCCGAAAGGCGCAGAGTGCCATCGCGTATGTCCAGCGGCTCGGAGATTATCCGGTTGTGAACATCCAGCGCCGCGTGGTTGAATTCCAGCTTGTAGAAGTTGGGCACGGTCATCATTACGTGCGCGCCGGCGAGGATGTTCACCGGCCCGCTCGCGTCATGCGGGCTGACGGGGATGTAGAAAGACTCCGCCAAGTTAGCTATCTTGCGCATCTCGCTGATGCCGCCGCACCACAGGATGTCAGGCATCAGGTACTCGGCAAGCCGGTCGGTGAGGATCGGAACGAAGTCCCAGCGGTGATACAGCCGCTCACCCACGCAGAGCGGGACGTAAACAGCGTCCCGAACGGCGCGGAGCGCGTCATTGCTGTTCGGCTGAACGGGCTCCTCAAACCAGCCTATGTCGTAAGGTTCCAGCTTGCGCGCCAACCGAATAGCAGTTGGTACGTTGAAGTTGCCGTGCGCGTCTATCAGGATTTCCACATCCGGGCCGACGGCCTCGCGCATCGCGGCGATGGTGTCCACGCCTAGCGCCGCGCCCGCAGGCGAAATCTCGCCTTTCATGTAGCGGCGGTGATGCTGTCTCATCTCCGGCATGAACGGGTCGGTCTTGAGCGCGGTGAATCCCTCGTCCGCGAGTTCCCTGGCCTGGGCCGCCGCTCTGTCCGGATCGCCGGGCGCGACGTGTGTGTACATGGGTACGTCATCCCAAACAGGGCCTCCGAACAGTTCGTAGATCGGACG
>JAAXHY010000200.1 GCA_012270665.1 Dehalococcoidia bacterium | reverse complement strand
GTACTCTAGTTCCTGTGGAACACAGAAGTCAGGTGGCGCCTCTGATGCGCCTGATGGCATCGTCGCGGCCCAGCCCGTCAATTTGAATGACCTTGCCGCGTGAAGTATGCGCACGGCGGACTTGGGTACACCAGACTTGGCGGCGAGCAGTTTGATAACGGCTTCATTCGCCTTGCCTCTGTCAGGCGGCGCGGTTACGCGGACTCTCACGGTCCCGTACGCGTAAATTTCGACGGAGTTGCGGCTGGCCTTGGGCTGAACGCGGATGTCGAGGTTCATGGGCTCTACGAATCGCTGTTCAGTCTGCCGTTCTCGTCAAGGATGGCTTCCAGTTGTTCCATCAGCGGGGGAGCTTCGTCCCGAATAATCTCCCAGAGCGTATTGAAGTCAACTTCATCGTAGGCATGTATCAGCCGGTTGCACAGATCCGACGTTTCATGCCATGGCGCATCGGGATACCGTGAACGGAAGTCATGCGGGACACGCCTGGACGCTTCGCCGACCACTTCCATCAGACGAACGAGCGACAGGTTCAGCATCCTGTCCGTATCCAGGTCCGCTCGTGAACGATCCCCCGTCATATCTAGCGCTTCGGCGGTGTGATCGAGCGTATGATGTATTTATACCCTGGGGTCACGTCTCGACATAGATGTCCTCCGCTTCGGCGAGAACTTCCTGTCGGAAGTATTTGCTCAACTCGCTGGGGGTATTCAAGTCCACCTTCCGACCGAGCATCTCGGACAGATCCCTCTCCATATCGAAGTAGGCGAAGCCGGGTGTTCGTCCGGGCACGAACTCTACCAGGACGTCAACGTCGTTTTCGGGGGTGAAGTCGTCGCGTATGACCGAGCCGAACAGTGCCATCCTGCGGATGTGGTTGCGTCGGCAAAATTCGGATATCTCGTCTCGCGGGATCTGGATTCGGGCGGGCATGAGTCCTCTTGGTAGGTCGCTAGGCGTGGGCGAGGGCGCCTCCGTCTATGAAGATGGTCTGGCCGGTGACGAAGTCGCAGGCGTCGGAGGAGAGATATACGACAAGCGCAGCCAGGTCGTTGGGATGCCCCTTGCGGCGAGACGGCAG
>JAAXHY010000490.1 GCA_012270665.1 Dehalococcoidia bacterium | reverse complement strand
GGATTCGGAACAATGATAACCGAAGCGCCGATACCGCTGATTGGCTATCATCTTCTGGAAAGCCTGCGATATAGGGTAAACCCAGTCACCCACACGCTCGAGTGCATCCCGGTTGATGAGCCAAGCCCGCCCTATATGCTGATAAACCGGCCTAACAAGCAAGGAGAGCCAGAATGGTAACTACGCGCCAAAGATCCGGCGCTGGTCCGGAGCCTAGAGCCAAGCTGACCTACGAAGATTACATGAAGACTTCAGATGACGAACGTTGGGAGCTTATAGACGGAGAACTTATCCAGATGCCATCGCCGACCGTGCCGCATCAGAGGCTTATCGTTCTCACAGGGACGAAACTCGTCATATTTGTAATGGAAAGGAGCATGGGAGAGGTATTTTACGCACCGATAGACGTTGTTCTCGACGAGACTGTGGTGGTGCAGCCGGATCTTGTGTTTGTCTCTAACGAGCGGATACACATCGTCGAGCATCTAAACATACAAGGTGCGCCCGACCTGGTAGTGGAGATACGCTCTCCCTCCACCGCTCGACATGACGAGGTAACAAAGCGCGCGCTGTATGAGAGATACGGCGTCCCAGAATACTGGCTGGCGGATCCTGAAGCGCAGACCATAACAGTCCTTCTTCTGGGCGGAAACGGTTACGAAGTGGCTGGTATGTACAACAAGGGAGACACGCTGACTTCCCCTACTCTGAAAGGCTTCAGCCTGAACCTGGACGAAATTTTCGTGTAAACGACCACGGCGCAGTTCATATAAGCGCTATATCGCTCACATGAGAAACGGAAATGATATACATCGGAGGAAAACTTGACCGATACAAAGAGAGTCCTGCTTACCGGAGCCGCCGGGCGCATAGCCACGTTTCTCAGGAACGGCCTGGGAGACAAGTACGCCCTGACCGGCGCTGACCGCATACCAGTGTCCGATCCGGGATTCGAGTCTCTTACCGCGAACCTGACCGACTTCGACGCTATCCTGCCCGCCTTCCAGGGTGTGGACACCGTCGTTCACCTTGCCGCCGAGCCGAGACACACGCCGGACATCTGGTGGGACCTGCTGCTGCCGGACAATATCACGGCAACAGCCAACGTCTTCGAGGCCGCGAGGCAGGGAGGGGCCTCGCGCGTAATCTTCTTCAGCTCGATGCATGTCAACGGCTTCTACGAACGGGACGAACCGTGGCGTTCCATCGCCGAGGGTGAATACGGCGACCTCGATCCCGATAAAGTTCCCCTCGTTACCCACGAAATGCCCGTCCGCCCCGACGGGCCTTATGCCGCGAGCAAGATATTCGGAGAATCGCTCGGTCAATACTACTCCGAGGAGTACGGGATTTCCGTGATCTGCGTCAGGCTCGGCACGATGAGTGTCGAGGACGTACCCGGTGAGGACGCCCGGAGTTTCGTGAGCTGGCTCAGCAGCCGCGACCTCATCACCATGGTCGACCGCTGCATCGAGAGCGCTAGCGTCGGCTTCGATGTGTTCTTCGGCGCGTCGGCCAACACCTGGAAGATATACGACACGCCGCGCGGCTGGGAGGTTCTGGGATATACCCCTCAGGACAACGCGGAGGCGTTTAGGCAGGGCTGAACTTCAGCCATCCAGAAACTTCATGAACCGCTTCAGGAGGTGGATGCTGAGATAGGGAGCTTCGCAACTTGGTAGATCGTGGCTCCGACCAACTACCCAGGGCCTTTTCAAAATTTGTCACTGTTTCGCTTGATGCTTCATTCTATGTTACAATAATGGCAT
>JAAXHY010000150.1 GCA_012270665.1 Dehalococcoidia bacterium | reverse complement strand
TCCCAGTTAACGCCCAGTACTTTCCCACGTATCTATAAACTATGATATATGTCGCATCGTCCGCCGACTTTGCAAAGGCCCTAGCTTCCTACACATTGAATTTGTCCTTGTAGGCGGCCTGTGCCACAATGGGCGTATCATTAGGCCCGTGAGATGAGTCATGCCGAATTTCATATGTCGCACCTGTGGAGTACAGTTCGCCGAGTCAGTTGGACCACCCAACGAGTGTCCTATCTGTCTGGATCCGCGGCAGTACGTAGGCTGGGAGGGTCAGCGGTGGACTACTATGGACGCACTCATCCGAGAAGGACACAGGAATGACGTCCGAAGCGAGGAGGAAGGGCTGCTGGGCATAGGGATCGAGCCTTCGTTTTCGATAGGTCAGCGGGCATTGCTTGTACAGACAGAGCACGGCAACGTGTTGTATGACTGCATCAGCGTTCTGGACAGCAATGCTATTTCAGAGATCAAGGGTAGAGGCGGGATTTCGTACATCTGCTTTTCGCATCCCCACTTCTATGACAGCATGGTGGAGTTCAGCCAGGCCTTAGGCGGCGTCCCAATCATCGTGCCGGAAGCGGACAGGGAACACGTGATGCGGCCCGATCCGGCGATAGACTATTGGGACGGGAATCCGCTGGAACTCGTGCCGGGGGTGACGCTGATCCAGTGTGGCGGACATTTCGACGGCAGCGCGGTCTTGCACTGGGCGGGCGGCGCGGAGGGCAGAGGGGCGCTGCTGGTGGGCGACAGCATAACCGTCGTCCCGGACCGCCGATACGTGAGCTTCATGACAAGCTATCCGAATCTGATTCCCATGTCGGCGGAGAAGGTGGGGAAGATAGTCGACGCGGTAGCCCCTTACGATTTCGACCGCATATACGGCGGTTGGTGGGGCCGGAATGTGATGTCGGGCGGCAAGGATGCGGTGCAGCGCTCTGCGGCCAGGTACGTGAGTCACATCGAAGGCTCCGGTTAAGCGGAGTCAGACGGCCCAGTCTTTCGATCTTTCGACCGCCTTCCGCCATTGTCCGTACAGGTGCGTCCTATCCGGATCGAACATTGAGGGCTCGAATATCCTGTCCGCGCTCCACAAACCGGCAAGTTGGTCTGTTCCGTCCCAGAAGCCGACACCGAGCCCGGCAAGCCAGCCCACGCCGAGCGATGTGGCGTCCTTTACAGCCGAGCGATGTACCGGAATTCCGAGAATGTCCGCCTGGAACTTCATCAGGAGTTCGTTGTCGGTCGCGCCGCCGTCAACGCGGAGCGAGTCCAGTGGGAGTCCGGTGTCCTGAATGACCGCGTCCATGAGGTCCCGCGTCTGGTATGCGATGGACTCCAGGGCGGCGCGCGTGATGTGGGATCGGTTGGTCCCTCTCGTGAGGCCGACGATAGTCCCACGCGCGTACATATCCCAATAGGGCGTACCCAGACCGGAGAAGGCAGGGACGAAATAGACGCCGCCGTTGTCCTCCACTTCAGCCGCGACGCTTTCCGATTCCGACGAACTGG
The DNA here is from genome assembly GCA_012270665.1 of Dehalococcoidia bacterium. The sequence goes on along the minus strand of JAAXHY010000150.1, from coordinate 12,302 downwards.
ATATTATCCCAAGCTCGTCACGCAGCCACTGGATGGTCGCGCCCGCCGAGAAGATCGCGCCTTCGAGCGCGTAGGTAGTCTCGCCATTCAGAGTCCAGCCGATCATAGGCACGAGTCCGGCAGAAGAATCTACTCTTCGAGAGCCCGTGTTGGTCACGAAGAAGCAGCCAGTGCCATAGGTGTTCTTGGTATCCCCCGTCTTGAAGCACGCCTGCCCAAACGTCGAGGCCTGCTGATCTCCGGCCACTCCGGCTATGGGAATCGGCTGACCCGCGGATAGGTCCCCCGCGACATAGCCGTAAACCTCGCTGGCAGACCTCACCTCCGGCAGTAGAGAGGCGGGGATGTCGAACAGTTCCAGAAGTTCGGAGTCCCATTCCAGCGTGTTGATATTGAACAGCATGGTGGTGCTGGCATTGGTGGTATCGGTCGCGTGGACCAGCTTGTTTGAGAAATTCCACATCAGCCAGGAATCCACTGTTCCGCAGGCGAGTTCGCCGTTCTCTGCGCGCCTCTGCGCGTCCGGGACATTATCCAGGAGCCAGCGCAGCTTGGTGGCTGAGAAGTACGGGTCCATGGGCAGGCCGGTCTTTTCGCGCACCCAGTCCTCCAAGCCACGACTCTTCAATTTGTCGCAGAGGGGCGCGGTTCTGCGACACTGCCACACTATGGCGTTGTGAAGCGGCTCGCCGGTGCGCCTGTCCCAGAGGATGATGGTCTCGCGCTGGTTGGCGATGCCAAGCGCGACTATCGAACGCGGGTGCGCCTCAGCCATCTCGAGCAGGTCTTCGATGGCGTGAAGGCAGGACTCGAAGAGTCCTGTCGGATCGTGCTCTACCCATCCTGGTTGAGGATAGATCTGCCGTATTTCGCGGTTGACAGTCCACAAAGGCATTCCAGTGGAATCTATGAGCATCGCGGTGGTGCCCGTGGTTCCCTGGTCGAGGGCGAGAATGTAGCCCGGTGTTGACATGAAGACCTCCTGACCGTCGGATGCGAACTCACTGTGCTTAGCAACGAACGGCGCGGTTGTGTCAATATACACTTACAGGCTAATATGACCCAACCCATGAAGACAGGATTTAGTGGTATGACGCTGCGAAATGTTAGAATCACGGCGGGCGGTGTAGAAGTGACCGCCGAACTGCACGACACCCCAACGGCGGACCTTGTTTGGGATGCGCTTCCTATCACGGCTTCAGGCAGTATGTGGGGAGACGAGATCTATTTTCGCGCTCCGGTGAGCGCCGAGGAGCAGGACGCCGTTCCAACTGTGGATATGGGCGCGGTGGCGTACTGGCCGCCGGGACAGGCGATTTGCCTGTTCTTCGGTCCAACACCGATGAGCGTGGGCGACGAGATCCGGCCTGCGAGTCCGGTGAATGTGTTTGGTCGGATTCTGGGGGACCCGACCGTTCTGAAGGCCGTGTCGTCGGGTTCGGAAGTCAGAGTAGAGAGAGCTTAGACTACCACGAAAGGAAGGCCAACATGGGATTCTCTGATGAACTTCGCCAACGGGCGGCCTCTACCTGGGACAAGGAGAAGGCTCACCCGTTCGTAACAGGCATTGGCGACGGCTCACTTCCGCTGGACAACTTCAGATACTACATGCGGCAGGACTATGTGTTCCTGATCGAGTTCTGTCGCGCCATATCGCTTGCAGTGGCCAAGGCGCGGACGCTGGACGATATGGGCTGGTTCGCTCAGATGATTCACGAGACATTGAACATGGAAATGGCGCTGCACGTTAGCTTCTGCGCCGATTTCGACATCACTGAAGAAGAGCTGCTTGCCACCAAGCCGTCTCCCACCACGTGGGCCTATACACGGCACATGATCAATACGGCGCACCAGGGAACGGTAGGGGAGACTGCCGCTGTCATCTTGCCTTGCTCGTGGGGTTACGCGGAGATTGGCCAGGCGCTGTACGCCCAGGGGACGCCCGGAGACCAGCCGCTCTATACAAGGTGGATAGAGACCTATAACTCCCAGGAGTTCGCGGACATCGCCGACTGGCTGCGGGGCTTCGTGGACAAGCACGCTGAGACGGCCGGAACATCGGAGATGGAAGCCATGGAACGCGCGTTCAGGATAAGCAGTCAGTACGAGTATATGTTCTGGGACGCTGCCTGGAGAATGGAGGATTGGCCTGTCTAGGTATTCCGGCAATGTCGTCGAATCAGACGAGGCAGACGTCATAGTGTCTGTGCCGCTCCTGCCATAGCCAGGCCTTCAGGATGTCTATTTGAACTTAGCCAGGGGAGAGAACTACAAATTCTGGGTCTTCGCGGCCCTCTCTATCGGGCTGTTCGCATCGGTCGCGGACCATGGAAGCGTCGGTGTGGCGCTGCCCACAATCGCGGAACACTTCAGTACCGATCTTCCAACCAGCCAGTGGGTTGTAATCGGCTACGCGCTCACGATAAGCGCGTTCCTGCTCCCGATGGGCAGGCTCGCGGACATCGTTGGCAGGAAGAAGATATACCTGCTGGGAACGGTGGTTCTCATCACGATGGGGATTGTCGCCGGATTCGCCCCGAGCATTGGGGCCCTGATCGGGGCCAAGCTCGCCCAGGGGATCGGGTCGGCGATGACCCAGGGAACTTCGATGGCGATGCTCATCGCCAGTTTTCCCAACGAGGAGCGCGGCAAGGCCCTGGGTCTTCAGATGAGCGTCGTCGGAACGGGCAACGTGGCCGGGCCTGCGGTCGGCGGATTCATCGTAGGGGCTCTTGGATGGGAGTGGGTCTTCTTCGCCACCTCCATAATGGCAACCGTGGGTCTCGTTTCCGCTTACTTGTTCATAGACTCCGAGCAAGCAGATAAGGGGTCGGCTTCGGGCCAGAAATTCGACTGGCCAGGCGCCGCGCTCTCCACCGCAACGCTGCTAACTTTCCTCCAGACGCTCACATGGGCTTCGATTCTTGGATTCGACAACCCCACCATAATCCTCTCATTCGTCCTATTCGTGGGACTCCTTGTCGCATTTATTTATTGGGAACTCCGAACACCCGCGCCTATGATGGATGTGCGTCTGTTCAAGCGGCGGCTCTTCTCTCTAGGTGTGGGGGCCAACTTCATTGGATTCGTGGGTATGTCTTCGGTGCGCTTCCTCATGCCGTTCTACCTTCAGGCTGTCTTGGGGCTCTCTCCGAGCCAGGTCGGTCTTACAGTCGTGCCCGGCGCGATTTGCATGATCATAATGGGGCCACTCTCCGGCCGGCTGTCGGACAAGTTCGGCTGGCGATGGTTCACTGTAGGCGGTCTGCTGACGTCTATCTGTGGACTGCTGACGCTGGCAACACTCACGACCGATTCCCACTTCGCTATAGCGATAGCCGGCATGGTAATGCAGAGCGCTGGCATGGGCACTTTCTACCCGCCGAATAACAGTTCCGTTCTGAGCGCCGTGGAGCCGAGTAAATACGGTGTCATATCGGGATTCCTCAACCTGGTAAGGAACGCCGGAAACCTCTCGGGAATCGCAATCGCAACAGTGATGGTGACGACGACTATGGCCATTCTTGGCTATGAACCAACACTTGCGTCCGTGTCTTCGGAGGGAGGGGCGTCCCTTCTGGCGGCGTTCACGTCTGGCCTGAAGGTGACATACATCGGTATGTCAGCCATAGTCCTGGTGGGTGTGGCGGCGTCCGCTTTCAGAGGCGGCTCCATACAGTTCGCTGAACCGGTAGAAGATGCCGGCCAGCCCGCGAGACAAGGCGCCGACTGACCTATATTCCTGTATCAAATACTTGCGGCTCTCTCTTCGTAATGGGTCTTGGGGATGGCGTGTGTCGAATTGACGCCTTGGCTAGGCTTGTCCCTTGGGTGCAGGGGTTCTCGAATGTGTGGCTGTGTTAGAATTTTGACATGGCATCACGACTCGCTGAGAGAGTAACCAGCCTTCAGGCTGTCAGCGCACTCAGACATCGCAATTTCAGGCTGTACTGGTTCTCCGGAATAGGTCAGTCGGCCGCGCTGGGAATGCAGTTTCTCATTCTGGGCTGGCTGGCGCTGGAGCTCACCGATTCGCCCGCGCAACTCGGCCTGGTAGTCGCAATTTACGGCGCTCCAAACCTCGCAATGCTCATGTTCGGCGGAATAGTGGCCGATAGGTTGGACCGACGCTGGATGTTGTTCTACAGCCGGTTGATCGTAACGGCGCTTATAGTCCTGGCAGCAACACTCACGCTCTACCAAGTAATCAACATCTGGTATATCTACGTGATTGCCTTCACGCTCGGCACTATCCAGGGCCTGAATATGCCTGCGCAGATGGCGATTGTGCCGGACCTGGTAGAAGAGGAGGATATCCTTAACGCTACCTCTCTGAATATGGCGGTATTCAACGCCGGACGCATTATGGGGCCCTCCGTAGCGGGATGGATCATCCAGCAGGCGGGAATAGATTTTGCGCTATACTTCAACGCATTCTGCTACGTGGTTAGCTGCATCTTCTTGTTCACGATGACAGGGGCAAGTTCACGCGCTCCGACTGAACCGACGAATATAGCGCGGGATTTCGTGGACGGTATCCGGTTTGTAGTCTCAACACCGATAGCGTACACGATGGTGGGTCTGAGTTTCGCTTTCGGATTCTTCGGAGCGGCTTATGTGCAGGTACTTCCCGCGTTCGGTAAGGAAGTCTTGGAACTGAACGCGGATGGAGTGGGCATTCTGCTAACCGTTGCCGGTCTGGGTTCACTGGCGGGGAATATGTTCCTGGCGTCGCTGGGGAACACTTCATACAAGAATTGGCTGCTGCTTGGCATGATCATTCTCTTTGGCGTGACTCTATTCCTGTTCGCATTGACATCGGTGTATGCGCTCTCGCTCGTTCTACTCTTCTTTACAGGGGTGGGATTCACGGGCTTCATTTCGATGGGTACGACCGTTCTCCAGTTGAGCACGCCGCCCGAACTTCGCGGACGCATGATGAGTCTATGGCTGATTGGAGCGGCGCTGCACTACATCGGCGCTTGGCCGCTGGGGGTGGTGGGCGAATACATGGGATGGGCAATCTCTCTGGGCGGTGGCGCTTTGATTATGCTCTCATTTGTACTCTGGCTCGGTATATTCAGGCCGACTTTGCGGCAGTTGAGGGTCTGAATTTGCTGGACATCCGTCGCCTCATTCGTGCCCTCAGATACTCCTTCAACGGACTGCGGGACGCCTTCATTGGCGAAACGGCGTTTCGACAGGAGGTTATCCTCGCTCTTGTTCTAATGCCCATAGCCTTATGGCTGGGTGAGAACAACATCGAGCGCGCGTTGATGATCGGGACACTCCTGGTGGTACTCATCGTCGAATTAGTCAACACGGCCATAGAGGCAATTGTTGACCGAATTGGAGTCGGGATCGACGATTTATCCCGTAGGGCAAAGGACATGGGGTCGGCGGCGGTATTCGTCTCCCTGTTGCTGGCACTTATCGTCTGGGCGCTGGCGCTGCTAGGTTGAAATGTTGACAGACTGTCGGCCTATGGGTAGTCTTGCCGAGAGTTCAAATGACGTCTTCAGAATGCCCCCTTACTCCATATACCGTGCTCGATCTAACCGAGGGCGGCTTTAACTGGTGCGGTAAAGTCCTGGCCGATCTGGGAGCTGACGTCATCAAGATCGAGCCGCCGGAGGGGAGTCCTACCCGCAGCATTGGCCCATTTGTGGACGGGATCGAGGGACCCAGCCGTTCGCTGTTCTGGGCCTCGTATTGCGTCAACAAGCGCAGCATAACTGTGGACTTGAATTCCAATAAGGGTATCTCAACCCTGCGCTCCCTTGCCGCCGACACGGACATATTGATCGAGTCCTCCAAGCCTGGTTACATGGCGAATCTGGGTCTGGGCTATGAAGACTTGAATCCCAACAATCCCGCTCTGGTCTATACTTCCATTACGCCCTTCGGTCAGACCGGACCCTACTCGCAATTCGCCGCTCCCGATCTGGTGGCTTGGTCTATGGGCGGAATGCAGTACGTTGGAGGGAACGAGGACAGGCAGCCAGTGCGGATCAGCGCGCCCCAAGCGGAACTCCACGCGGGAGCGCAGGCCGCCGCAGGGACTATGGCAGCCTTCTGGCATGCTCGAAAGACTGGGAGAGGGCAGCACGTTGACGTTTCGATGCAGACGGCGGTCGTCTGGACCTTGATGAACGCCACGCCGTTCCCGCCGCTCCACAATACGAACATGGAGCGAAATGGGGATTATCGCGCCAGGGGGCACATCGCTGTCCGACAGGTATTCAGGTGTCGCGACGGACACTTGAGCGTGGTCCAGGCTCCGCGCACTCTGAGGGGTCTAGCGCAGTGGATGAAAGAGGAGGGCGCGGCTCCCGATTGGCTGGCCGAAATTGACTGGGACGGCTGGAATCCCGGCGCAATCTCGGAGGACGACCTCGACAGGATAGAGCTATTCAACCGCGTACAGACTCAGATGGAGGAGTTCATAGCGTCCAAGACCAAGAACGAACTCTATTTGCGGGCAATAGACCACGGGATGCTCATTGCCCCTTGTCAGACCGTCAAAGACATTGCGGAAAGCGTACAATTGGAAGCGCGGGACTTCTGGCGCGACTTGGAGTATCCAAGATTAAACCGGCCCCTTACACAACTCGGTCCGTTCATTCGCATGAGTGAGAGTCCTATCGAGATCCGTCTGCCCGCGCCGAGAATCGGCGAGCATAACCGCGAAATCCAGTCGAGAGTCAAACGGCCCCCGCGTCAGAAGCGACCGTCCAGTGGGACATCGCGCAGCACCCCAGTCGGGATGCCATTCGACGGAATCAGGATTCTGGACTTCACCTGGGTAGGTGTGGGGCCTATTACCATCAAGCATCTTGCGGACTTTGGAGCGGATGTAATTCGCGTCGAGGCCGCCAGCAGACCCGACGTTCTTCGTGCCGCCCCGCCGTTCAAGGACGGTCAGCCGGGCGGACTCAACCGGAGCCAGTTTTCCGCGAACTACAACAGCAGCAAGCGCGGCCTAGGTCTCAATCTGGCGTTGCCGGAGGGCAGGGAACTCGTCCGGCGTCTGATCGCCGAGTGGCAGCCTGACGTAATCGCCGAGAGCTTCACTCCGCGAGTCATGCAGGCCTGGAAACTCGACTACGCAAACATATGCGAACTCGTCCCTGATGTCATCTACTTCAGCACATGCCAGCAGGGTCAGACCGGGCCACATTCCAGGTACGCCGGGTTCGGCCAACTTGCGGGAGCGCTCGCCGGGTTCTATCACATTACCGGGTGGCCCGACCGCGACCCATCCGGACCGTATGGGGCCTATTCGGATTTCGTGAATCCTCCAAACGCCGCCGCCGCCATTGTAGCGGCTCTCGAATATAGGCGCAGGACCGGCAGGGGGCAGTACCTGGATCTCTCACAATACGAATGCGCGGCGCACTTTCTCGCGCCTGCCATAATGGACTACATAACCAATGGCAATGCACTGGACAGACGCGGCAACGAAGACGACGACTTCTTTCCGAACGAGGTTTACAGGTGTAAGGACAAGGAGCGCGGTTATACCGGCGTTGGGCCTTCATGGATTGCGATTACTATCACGGCGGATGAGCAGTGGAGGTGTCTTTGCGAACGCATGGGTCTGGCTGGAATGGCCTCAGACGAAAGATTCGCCTCCTCTGAATCTCGTCGAAGACATTCATCCGAGATTGACGCGGCTATCAGCACGTGGACAAAGGACAAAGACGCTCATGAGTTGATGGTCGAATTGCAGAATGCGGGAATCCCGGCCGGTGTGGCGCAGAGCCAGGCCGATCTTTGGGAAGACCCGCAATTACGGCACCGTGGATTCTTCCAGTGGCTGGACCATGCGGAATGCGGCCCGATGCCATACGATGGGCTGACGTATCATCTGTCCGAAACGCCGGGGGCGCTCAGGATGCCACAAGCGCTTATCGGTCAGCATAACGAAGAGATACTGAAAGAGATTCTCAGGCTTGACGATGATGAGATCTCCGAACTCGTTGTCGGCGGCGTTTTGGAAAGTTCTTGACAGGTCGGTTGGAGAAGTCTTATGGCGATGGCGTTGCAGGGAATCAAGGTAGTAGACCTATCAAGAATGGCACCGGGGCCGTTCTGCACGATGGCGCTTGGCGACCTGGGGGCGGACGTAATCAGAGTGGAGGAACCGGGTGGCGGAAGAATGGCGCGGGAACGATCAGCAAATTTGGATGAGGGCCGGGCGAAAAGAAACGCCGCATACAACGCCCTTAACCGAAACAAGCGGAGTATCGCGTTGAATCTCAAGGACGAATCCGCCCGGAAAGTTCTGCGTGAGCTAGTTAAGGACGCGGATGTGTTCGTCGAAGGATTCAGGCCCGGAGTCGTATCTCGTCTTGGCTGCGACTACGAAACCATGATCGGTGTCAACCCGCGCCTGGTGTATTGCTCACTGTCCGGTTATGGGCAGGACGGGCCGTACTCCGGGTTGGTTGGGCACGATATCAACTATATCTCGGTCGGCGGCGCGCTTGGGATCATTGGGCAGCCCGGAGTACCTCCGGTCATTCCGTACAACATAATCGCGGATTTCGCTGGTGGCGGACTACACGCGGCGATGGCTGTCCTCGCGGCGATTATCGCGCGGGGTCATACGGGTAGGGGTCAGTACGTTGACGTCGCGATGTCGGACGGCGTGGCCTATATGCTGGCCTCGATGTTGTCCGGCTACTTCGCGGACGGTGTAGTTCCGTCTCCGGGGACTATGACGCTAAACGGAGGGGCTCCGTACTACAACGTGTATGAGTGCCGTGACGGGCGCTACCTGAGTGTCGGCTGCATCGAGCCGTGGTTCTGGGCGGCGCTGTGCCGCGCTTTGGGGCGCGATGACCTGAGTCCCATACAGTTCGACACTGACAGGGCTGAATACATCAAGGGCGAACTGCGCGACATATTCATCACCATGGACCGTGACGACTGGTGGGAGACGCTGTCGGGGATAGACAACATCGCAGTGGCTAAGGTTTCGACTTTGCAGGAGGTCGCGTCGGATCCACAGAACCTTCACAGGAACATGGTGATACAGGCGGGCGAGGTGAACGGGCAGTCGGTGAGACAGGTGGGGATAGGGCCCAAGTTGTCGGATACGCCCGGTTCGGTGAGGTTCACGGGCGCAACCACCGGGCAGCATACAGACGAAGTATTGATCGAACTGGGTTACTCAGCCGAAGAAGTAGCCGGGTTGCGGGAGTCGGGGGCGGTGGCCTGAGCTTCTTTCAGGCCCTGCACGATCCAGTCATATATCATCGTTGTTGTCAGGCTCTACCACAACCACTAAGGCGCGGGCGGCAAGAGTATATCCGACAATAGTATACCTTCCTGCATAGCCTCGCCTAACAATGAAACTGCTCTCGCAGACTTCCTCAACCTCATTGAGCGTAACGTCGTGCAGCGAGATACGCTCTATATTCCAAGAGTTCCATACCAAGTCACCAGGTACGAATTCGTATGGCAGCATTGCGCCTTATGGTGTCTAAGCGCGGAGGAAGTCGAAGTCGCAGCCGGTATCGGCCTGGAGGACATGCTGGGAGTACATGGAGGCGTAGCCGCGTTTGTGGACGGGTCTCTGTGGGGGAGACTCATGGAGGCGACGTTGGATTTCTCGGTCTTCTACCAGCAGGTCAAGGCGGCGCTGCGGCACGTTCAGGCTGATGCGGTCGCCGTCGCGGACAGTGGCGAGCGGGCCTCCGGCGGCGGATTCGGGAGTCACATGAACGACCACGGTGCCGAATGCGGTTCCACTCATACGGGCGTCGCTTAGGCGCACCATATCGCGGACGCCAGAGGCGAGTATTTTCTTGGGCAGGGGCAGGGAGCCCCATTCGGGCATACCGGGCGCGCCTATGGGGCCACTAGCGCGCATTACGAGAACATCGTCGGGGGTGACGTCAAGGTCGGGGGCGTCAATGCGGGCGAAGAGGTCGTCGTGGTCCTCGAAGACTATCGCGCGGCCTTCGTGGGTCATCAGGGACTCGGAGGCGGCAGTGGGCTTGATAAGCGCGCCAGTAGGGGCGAGCGAGCCCGTGAGGACGGCCAGGCCGCCCTCGGGATCCATGGGTTCTTCCATGGAACGGATTACGTCGGAGTTGTAGTTGATAGCGGGGGCTATGGTGTCGGCGAGAGTCTGTCCGGTGACAGTCAATTGATCGTCATGCAGGAGCGGCTGTATCTCCTTGAGCAGGGCGGCAAGGCCACCGGCGTAGAAGAAATCCTCCATGAGGTACTGACCGGAAGGTTTGAGGTTGAGGATGAACGGGGTTGTCCTCGAAAGTTCGTCGAACAGGGAACCGGGGAGATCTATACCGAGCCGTCCGGCTATGGCGGTGAGGTGTATGACAGCGTTGGTGGAGCCGCCGAGCGCGTGCATCGTTCGGATGGCGTTCTCGAACGCCTTCTGGGTCATTATGTGGGATGGACGGATGTCCTGTTTGACAAGGTTGACTATCTGGCGGCCGGCGAGTTCGGAGAGCCTGTGACGACGGGAGTCGACTGCCGGGATGGCGGCGTTGCCCGGAAGGGCGATGCCCATAGCCTCGGCCAAGGAGGCCATCGTAGAGGCGGTGCCCATGACCATGCAGTGACCGGGACTGCGGACGATGCAGGTCTGGAGTTCGGCCCAATCGTCGCCGGTGATGTTGCCAGCGCGAAGTTCGACCTCATAGCGGCGGCAGTCGGTGCAGGAGCCGAGTTCCTCACCGCGCCAGTTCGCCTTGAGTTGAGGACCACCGGTGACCATGATGGCGGGGATATCGGCGCTGGCCGCGCCCATGAGAAGGGCGGGGGTGGTCTTGTCGCAGCCGCCGAGCAGCACCACGCCGTCGAGTGGGTTGGCGCGGAGGGACTCCTCGACCTCCATGCTCATCAGGTTTCGGAAGAGCATGGTCGTGGGGCGCATATTGTACTCGCCGAGCGACATGACGGGGAACTCCATGGGGAAGCCGCCGGCCTGCCAGACTCCACGCTTGACAGCCTCCGCAAGCTGGCGGAGATGAGCGTTGCAGTGAGTGAGTTCGCTCCATGAGTTGCAGATGCCAATTATGGGGCGGTTATCGTATGCCTCTGGGCCATAGCCCTGGGCCATGAAGGCGGCCTTGCGGAGCCATCCGTAGAGTTCAGGGGTGTCGAACCACTCGGTACTGCGGAGTCGGGGGGAGTCGGTTGTCATTGTTAGTCCTTAGTTGTAGTCGGGGCAATTGCGTCTGAGTTTCGGCGGTCGTATATATAATCGTTTATATTTTAAGGTCGTTCAACAGGTGAGAACAGGTGGCTCAACAGGTTAGGAACAGGTGACCTCCGAACCAGAGTTTCACCAGCGTTTACCAGAGTTTGTATCTAATCGGCCGGAAAATTTTTCTTGCCTCGATACGTACATATATCCCACCTTATAATTTCCCTACGCATACTTATCTGTATCGCACATTCGGTCAATTACTCTATAGTTGCGGTTCGATAGGACTATTGTAGCGTAATTAGGACAGTTGTACCAGAAAATTTCTGTGTGAGGGTCATAGTCTCAGATGGGACTGCCCTGGTTCATGAAGGAATCCAGCCAACGCTTGAGGGCGTCGAGGGCGCGGGGAGCCACGAAGAATACCTGCACGTCGGTGGAGAACTGGACGCGATGGTCTTCCCTGATGAAGAGCGCCGCCGACTGGCCCTCGGAGAGGTCTTGCGATATCTTCTGGGCGATGTTTGCGTACCTGGATTCGAGAGTAGCTTGGTAGCCTTCGAGGGCGGCGGTCATTACCTTCTGGCTCGTCGGACCGATAGTGAGGATTCTCTGCCAGTCGGTGTGTTCGTGGACGAGTTCGGCGTCCTCCAAGGCGTGGAGTTGGGCGGTTGACTGGCACATGGCGCGGATGAATGGGCCGGCGCTGGGGTTCATGATCTCTATCTGGGCGAGTCCGTCGTCGCCGTCAAGATATACGAGTTCGTGATAGACGTGGGAGACCGCGCCCAGCGATCTTTCGAGGTTGGTTATGGAGTCGCGTACTTCGGACCAGTACTTGGAGAGAAGTTCCTGGCCGTCTTGGGGGATGTCGGGGGGAAAGACGTAGTTGGGAATGAGGAAGAGATTCTTCTTGTCGGCAAATTGACCTGCGTGGGGCCTGGGTATATGTGAGAGAGGGGTGATCATGGGGAGTTGTTAGTTCTTAGTGATTAGTTGTTAGCTGAACGTGGGGAATTGTAGCATGGGGCAGAAGGGGATGTGTATTGGGTTAATCGTGGGCATGGATCGAGAGAGCAGAGGTGAGCAAAGCCGGACACCCCGGACAGTTGGGCGG
>JAAXHY010000022.1 GCA_012270665.1 Dehalococcoidia bacterium | reverse complement strand
GCATCGTCTATATCGTCCGTCAGGTCTGATACAGCTTCTCTGGCCGCTTCCAACTCCGGCTCGATGACATCGCCGGGCCTTTCTGGGGCGGGCGTTATCTCTTCGGTTTGCGACAACTTGTCCATGAGTTCGTCTCGTACAGGAGATACGGGCTTGCCGTAGTTGCCGCGCAGGTATTCCTTCACAGGCTCGGAAACGACCGTATATCGTCCGAAGATGATGTTGTTCACCGCCTGAGCGCCCACCATCTGGCTCATCGGCGTGACCAGTGGCGGGAATCCGAGGTCGGCGCGTGTCCGAGGAATCTCCTCCAGCACCTCTGTCATCCTATCCAGCGCGTCCGCCTCGCGTAGCTGAGAGACCATATTGGACGCCATTCCGCCGGGAATCTGGTGGCTGAGGACGCGGGCGTCAATGACGGCTGAGCGCGTCGTTTCCAGATGGTCGGCGTACTTGGGCAGGATCTCCTCGAGCTGGTCACCCAGGTCGAGCAGCGTCTCGAGATCAACGCCCGGATCCCGCTCGGTCTCGCCCAGTGTGACTACGATTGGCTCGACCGCCGGTTGAGACGTCCTGAGAGCGAGAGGCGCGAGGCATACGTCCAGAATGTCAAGCCCCGCCTCGACTGCTTTGAGCGCGGACATGGAGGCCATGCCGCTGGTGTAGTGCGCGTGGAGTTGGAGGGGGAGATCTATCTCGGACTTGATAGCGGTCACAAGTTCATAGGCGTCATAGGGAGCAAGCAGACCTCCCATATCCTTGATGCAGACGCTGTCGGCGCCCATGTCGCGGAAGCTGCGCGCTTTGGACAGATAGTATTCCAAGTTGTAAATGTCGCCACCCATGCGGCCACCTTCGCTGATGGTGTAGCAGATGGCAAGCTGGAGATGTCTTCCCGAGTTCTTGACGGCCGAGGCCGCTCTTTCCAGGTTGGGTTCGTAGTTGAGGGCGTCGAACACGCGGAAGATGTCTATGCCGTTCTCAGCTGAGCGTTCGACGAACTTATCCACAACGTCGTCGGCGTAGTTGCGGTATCCGACGAGGGACTGTCCGCGCAGCAACATGGAGAGCTTGGTATTGGGCATTAGGGACTTGAAGGTTCGCAGGCGTTCCCACGGGTCTTCGGCGAGAAATCTGGTAGCGGAGTCGAAGGTCGCGCCGCCCCACACCTCCATCGAAAAGAATCCGACGGAGTCCATCTTTTCGGCCAGGGGAGTCATATCCTCGGTGCGAAGCCTGGTGGCCATGAGGCTCTGGTGAGCGTCTCGGAAAGTGGTGTCGCTGAGCTTGAGGGGTGTCCCTGTCATTGTCCGGGTCTTGATCGAGTTTGAAATGTCAGTCGTGGCCACGCCACGCGCGCAATCTGGGAACCGATGCGGCGTGCGCGACCATGCGCCACGCTGAGATGCCGGAGCGCCGTTCCGAGGGCCGGATGGGTTCCTGCTCGAAGAAAGCGCGAACCGCGGCGGTCATAGCCGCCGCCAGTTCAGGACTCAGCCCCGCGCCGCCTCCGGCCGCTCTTATGTTCACAGGGGAATGCTCCCATGCTTCTTGAAGGGGAGTTGTTCTCGCTTGTTTGCGAGCATTTCGAGCGAGCGTATGATCTTGGGGCGGGTTTCCAGTGGGTCTATCACGTCGTCTATCATCCCGCGTGACGCCGCGATATACGGGTTCATAAGGCGTTCTTCGTATTCGGTGGTGAGGTCCGCGCGGGTGTCTTCGGGGTCTTCCGAATTTCGTATCTCGTTGCGGTGGATGATGTTGACCGCGCCCCCGGCGCCCATGACCGCGACCTCGCCCGTTGGCCAGGAGAGATTGACGTCGCTGCGCAGATTCTTGCTGCTCATGACTATGTACGCGCCGCCGTAGGCCTTCTTGATGAGGACGCTGACCTTTGGGACGGTGGCCTCGGCGTATGCGTATATCAGCTTCGCGCCGTGCCTGATTATGCCGCCGTATTCCTGGGTGGTTCCGGGCATGAATCCAGGAACGTCAATGAAGGTCACCAGCGGTATGTTGAAGGCGTCGCAGAATCTCACGAACCTTGCCGCCTTTACCGATGCGTTGATGTCAAGAACCCCCGCGATCTGCCTCGGCTGGTTTCCGACGATTCCCACCGTCCTCCCGTCGAACCTGGCGAAGCCGACGATTACGTTGGGGGCGAATCGCTCATGCACTTGCATGAAGTCTCCGGCGTCAACGACTTGATGCACCACGTCCATCATATTGTAGGGCCGGTTCGGATTGTCGGGTATGACGTGAGCCAAATCGTATTCGCGCCGCTCCGGATCGTCCCCCATGTCCAGCGTGGGAGGGTCCTCCATGTTGTTCTGCGGAAGGAATCCCAAAAGTCTCCTCACCTGGGCCAAGCAAGCCTCTTCTCCCTCGACGGAGAAGTGGGCCACGCCGCTTCTCGTGGTGTGCGTGGTCGCTCCGCCTAGTTCTTCATGCGTTACCTCTTCGCCGGTTACCGCGCGAATTACGTCTGGGCCTGTTATGTACATCTGCCCGATGCCCGACGCCATGAAGACGAAGTCGGTCAGCGCCGGTGAGTAGGTCGCTCCACCAGCGGCGGGACCGAGTATTACCGAGATCTGAGGAATTACGCCGGAGGCCCGGACGTTCCGGTGAAAGATGTCGCTGTATCCGGCGAGGCTATCTACGCCTTCCTGTATCCGGGCTCCGCCTGAGTCAATCAGACCCACGACGGGGGCGCCGTTGCTCACGGCGAGGTCCATGACCTTGCATATCTTGCCGGCCACGGCCTCGGAGAGCGACCCGCCCAGAACGGTGAAGTCCTGAGAGTACACGTAAACGAACCGTCCATCCACTTTGCCATACCCCGTGACGACCGCGTCGCCGAGGTATATCTGGTCGGCAAGACCGAAGTCGGTGGATCGATGAGTTACGAAAGTGTCGAGTTCCTGAAACGAGCCTTCATCCAGAAGGAGAGCTATGCGCTCTCTGGCGGTGAGCTTCCCGCGTTTATGCTGGGACTCGATGCGCCGCTGACCTCCACCGAGAGCGGCCTCTTCCCGCATTCTGCGAAGCTGTTCACGCTTGTCGACTTTGCGTCTGATTACCATGATTCTATTTCTAAAATCTCCGAGTGTGCATTACATTGTGGACAAGTTTACAGAGATTCGTAGGCGTGGGCAACAACAGGAATCCTCGAGACGGGTTAAGTCCGGACAGGCTGCCTTGACTGCGCTACGATGATTCGGTAGCATCGGGGGAAATACAAAAGTTGCCAGAAAGGGGAAGCGGACGCGGGTCCGCGCCGGTTCTTCAATGTATCTCATCAGGTTTGCGCTTCTGTGCACAGACATGGTCAATGACTTTCTCAGCAAGAATTGCCCTTATGTCGCGGGGGCAATCGCGTTCTATATGCTCTTTTCCATGTTTCCCCTGATACTCGCGACAATCTCGATCTGGGGATTTTTTCTTGGACCGGACGCCGACCAGGTTGAGCTTGCCGAACAGGTGGCAGAGGTCATTCCTATATCGTCCGGCTTCGTAGCCCAGACGGTGAGCGGCGTGGCGTCCGCGAAGGTCATAACCGGGATCGTGTCGGCGCTTGGGCTCATGTGGGCATCGTCGGCGGCTTTCGGAGCCATCAGGAAGGGAATAAACATTGCTTGGGGTATTCAGAAAACGCGTCCTTTCATAAAGGAGCGACTCATAGACATGGCGCTGGCGGCGGCCGCCGGGATACTAATGGTCATGCTTCTCTTCGTCGCGCCAACCGCGTCGTCAATCCATAAGGGCCTCGTGATCGTATTCCCAGATATAAGCTTCGAATTTCTGTCGAAGGTTGTATCACAAGCGGTGTCTCCGCTCCTGTCATTCTCAACATTTTTGGTGCTTTACAGGTATATGCCGAACACGGAAGTGAGATTCTCGGACGTCTGGCTTGGGGCTGTGTTCTCCTGCCTGGCTTTCGAAGGCGCCAAGTGGGGATTCCTTCAGTACGTGAACACATATTCCGTACATAACGTGCTCTACGGATCGGTGGGGGCAGTGATGGCTTTGTTGGGCTGGGTGTATGTATCGGCTATCGTCTTGCTGTTTGGCGCGCTTCTGACTTCGCGCTACGCCAGAATCACCAAGGGTGTGAGTTTTGGAGTAAGGGGACACCGATTGATGTGGACGGGTCTTACACGAGTCAGGCTAAGGGTCGTGGCTACAGGTGAAACGGAAGCATAGCCCTCCGACACTGGGTTTGCGGTCCTTACTTTTGGGCGCCGTTGTCGCGTTCGGCTTGGCGTGCGGCTCTCCCGCGCCCGCGCCCGCGCACACTCCTATACCCGCGCCTACGGAAGTTCCTCCGCCTCCAACCCCTGTGCCCACGGTGGCGCTGGAAGCCCCCCCGATAGTGAGCGCGTTCCTGGGTTCGCCGGAAACGTCCCAGATCGGAGAATTACCTTCCATCGCCGACCTGGTGGACAGCGTCGAGGAGGTGGTCGCGTCAATCTCGGTCGAGTCGGTGAACAGGGGACTGTTCTTCGACTTTACGGACGAAGGCGCGGGATCGGGCATCATAGTGAGTTCGGACGGGTACATAATCACTAACTATCACGTCATTCACGACGTGATAGCGGTGAAGGTGGACCTGCCGAATGGGGAGAGTTACGACGCCGACATAGTGGGATGGGATGTCGTCACCGACCTCGCGGTCCTCAAGATAGAGCCGGAGGCGGACCTGCGGGTTGTGGAGTGGGGAAACTCGGACAGCATGAGAGTGGGGGACTGGGTTGTGGCGCTGGGCAATGCGCTTTCTTTGAAAGGGGGGCCGACGGTGACGCTGGGAATCATCAGCGCGCTGGGACGAACAGTCCCTACCGAGCGGGGGCCTCTGTACCACATGATCCAGACCGACGCCGCAATCAACAAGGGCAACAGCGGGGGGCCGCTTGTGAGCCTGGACGGGAAGGTGATCGGAATAAGCGCCGCCATGCTGGGCCAGGCTCAGGGCATCGGCTTCGCCGTCAGTTCGGAGACCGCGCTGCCCGTCATAGCAAGCCTGATAGAGCATGGCGAAGTTGTCCGCCCTTCGATGGAGGTTAGTGTGGAAGATGTTACGCCCGCCATATCGAATCGGCTTGGCCTGAACGTGAAGGAGGGGGTGATAATAACCCGAATCGCCCAGAGGGGAGCGGCCTTCAACGCGGGTCTTCAGGTGGGCGACGTCATCACGGATCTGGACGGAATACCGACCAAAGGCGTGAGCGATTTCCTTACCCTTTTGTGGAGCTATGAGGTGGGCGACTCGGTGGAGGTAAGTTAT
>JAAXHY010000588.1 GCA_012270665.1 Dehalococcoidia bacterium | reverse complement strand
CCCAGATGGGTCGGTATCGAATGACCTACACCGCCATTGACTCAGCAACGGACATGGCCGTCGCCGCGCTTACCATCGTGATACACGTTCCTCCGCCAGCAGTTGAGAATCTTAAGAGCGAATTTATCGCGGACGGACCTCACGTGAAATTAACGTGGGAACCTATCTCTGGAGTGTCGGGCTACGACATCGAACGCTGCTTGGGCTCATGTATCGAGGGTGGATTCGAGCATGACATCCGTTTCGGTCATGGCGGCGCCGATACCGTTAAACATCCTGAAGTTGAATTCATAGATGAAGATGTGCCAGTTTATTTTATGTACACATACAGAGTCGCAGCCTACGCGGAGTTGGAAATATCCGAAGATGATAGCATTACAATGATCGGGCCTTGGTCCGGCCGCATCGTGGTAGCGCGGGAGATGCCCCCTACCCCGACTGCGACTATCATCCCCACTCCGACTAGCTCTCCCACGCCCACGCTAACACCGACCAGTACTCCAACGCCAACATCCACTAACTCACCTACTCCGATCTATACGCCTGTTCTCACCTTCACGCCCACGCTAACACCGACCAATACACCGTCCTCAACTCCCGTGTCCAGTCGGGCGGGGAGTTCCGGCTCAACCTATATTGCGGCGCCGACCGACACGCCTACTTCTGAGCTGACATATACTCCGACGTCGAGTCCCATGCATACGCCGACCGCATCACCAACACCGACGGCTACTCCAACCATCACGCCGACGCCTGCGTTCATCGTTTTGGATGTAGCGCCTGTTGTGGTAGAAGAGTCCCCAAGCGAAGCGGTTGGAACCATTCACCCGGATGCTCCGAGCCGTGTTGTCTCTCTCGATGAGACGGTGTCGGTCCAGTTCCCGATTCTTTCCAGACGTCACACGTTCCAGGTTGGAGTCAGTACCAATGACAAACACTGCGCCTCTGCGTCAGTATCATCCGGCACGCTTCTGGCCTGTGCCCGCGTGGACACTTTCGACGAATTTGGCAGAGCGGAGATGGGTGTGACTCTTACGTTGCCCGCCCGATTGGATATCGCGCTCAATGGGAATTTGCCGGCAGAACCGTCAATACTTATGCGGTCATACGATAGAGGAGACGTAAAGCTGCTGTTCAGATATTACCTGGACGAGGAGTGGAGCGAGACGCCATTCTCGATGATTTTCCATTCTGAGAAGGGACTGACCGTAAGAGCAACGCGCACACGATTGGGCATATTCGCTCTGGTCACCGACATGGATTCGCTGCCGCAGGCCATGGATCAAGATGGAGAAACGGTTGCCATACCCACGATCACCCCATTGCCGACTCCGGATGCGGAAGCCTCGATTACGAAGACAGATCGGCCAGGGGCGGCCTATGGTCCTCTGATTGCCGGGCTTGCGTCGTACATCATATTGCTCTGGTACGTGAGAATGATTGTCATGCGTCGTTAGGAGAGAGG
>JAAXHY010000061.1 GCA_012270665.1 Dehalococcoidia bacterium | reverse complement strand
TCCTCCTTATCGGTCTTGACACTGCTCTCATCAGTCTTCGAGAGGCCATCGCTCTACTCTCTGCGGACCCGCGGGTGCGTTATGCTGAGCCGAATGGCTTTGGCGGAATCGGGAATACTCCCACCTGTGAGGACTTCGGCCTGCCATCGGACGGCAGAGTGCCTGAGCGGCCATAGAGCGTGGGATCTGGTCCGTGAGGGACTGGTTGCGAACGAACGCGCAAATTGTGTAAAACGCCATCCATTTCGATGTATCCCGCATACCCTCAGATGGGAGCCTGTTGCCCTGAGCAGGCCGGGGAGTGGAGATTTCAGGAGAGGTTCGTCGGCGAACAATTCTACGGGACGCGGAACGAAGATAGATCAAAGACTGGCTGCTCATCGGCGATAACATAGCCTGGCAGACCGAAGTGATGGGCGCGGACGCCGACGTCGCTGGAGAGGTGAAGAGGAGAGATGATTATTTACTGGACCGGCTTCGCTGTGATACTTGGATCTGTCCCAGCAATCGCTGTTGTTCTATACGCTGCCTGCCGGAACCTAATTCCGGTCGGCATCTTCTTAGTGTGCGCCTCGGTCATAGCCGGGGTGGATCTTGGACAGGAGGTTGCGCGCGCCAGGGTTGTGGAGACGGTCCAGTCTCCGGAGTGCGCCAGCAGGGTAGATCAGGTGGAGGATGCACTGGGCACGCGTCTTTCTAACATCGATGCGGCGGGATTATGTGGGCGGTACGTCCTGGACAACCACTGATATGCCCGTCGCGCAGGTCGCGGCGACTTCGACCAATCAGGATGGAGCAGCTATCGGGCAGGGTGGGCTCCATTGAGGCGCCTGCGACGCTGATGATGTTGGAGTGGTCAGAATTGATTCTCTTCTCGCGCAGCCAGTCCTCCCGAAACCACATGACGCCTATCGGGGCGCGGACCGTAAACTTCCGCACAGCCTCCGGCCTCCGAGGCTGCTTCCAATATCTGTAAGGGACAATGGGCGCCGACGGCGTTGGCATCGCTGGGTGAGTGAAGGCGGCCGCTGCTATCATGCCGCTCGCAAAGCGGCGTAAACGTGTCGATGGGCAACATCCGATGCAACTCCCATGCACTCCCCGTACTCTTCATCACAGGAGCATATAAGGCCGTCCGTGTCGGAGCTTCGTCGGTCATCAGTGTCCATCCGATCCAATGCCATCACTTGCCAACTACAGAGAGCCGACCTCGCAGACAGCGTACTCTTCCTCAGTGGGAGATACTTGAACTGTCGAGATATCCTCGCCGCGAATCCGCATGGCCTCGCCCAGTCGAAAGTCGTACAAGCTGCTGAGCCGCTCGATTGGAACCATTCCCATACGCGCTATCTGACCGACCGACTGGGGCGACTGACGGAAGAGCAAGGCCGAACGCGAGTTTCTCGCTATGCTCTGGTGTATCCGTAGAGGGCCGAGGCTCTGGCCGACGAGTATTACGCTCAGGCCCGCTATGCGAGCGCGCTTTGCCAAATTAAGAAGCGCTATGCATGACGCCGGATGACGTGTGAGAGACTCAAAGCCGTCAATGACAAGCTGACGACGAGCGAAGGAACTGGCGGTATTCGCCTGATGAAAGACGGCCTCCAGACAGGACAGAGCGGCCATTCGAACGTACGTCGGACGCGTGGGAAGTCCGAAGAATTCGTCGCGCTCGACATGGAATTCAGATAGATCGAAGACAGTTATAGAAGGTTCCGCTTCCGAGAGATCCACCGCTGAGACAGCGTGGCCGATCAATCCGCTCAGAGTGTCCCGGTGCACTGAGACGGACAGTTCGGATATTGCGGCCGCAATATCACCGAAGCCCGCTTCTTGACCGCGCGCCGATGCGCGTTTCACAACCCGCTCCACGGCTTGACCGCGCGCCCTCTGGCAGAAACTGTCAAGAGGGACATCGGCAGCCGCTATTGCGAAACCGACTATGACGCCAGGCCAGGCCACCAGAGCGTGAACTCGGAATCCGAACTCGGAATCCATAGAAGGTCTGTCGCGTAACAGAGTCATATCCGAAGTTGGCCTCTGCTCTGAAACGCTGACATCTGTATGCGCGAGCGAACTGACACACAGGCATCGGGAGACTGTCTATGATGTGAAGGGTGGGATCAAAGCCCACTTGTGTGAGGATGCGCTGCCATACCAGTTCCTTGACCGCACACAGATTGGCCGCCTGTCTGAGGAAGGTTGTGCGGTTGAGTCTTCCCAGAGCCGGAAACATGTGTGTGTAGCGCCGTCTGAAGTAGTTGAAGATGGCCTTGTCCTGATTCAGACTCAGATACTCTCCCAAAACCTCCGATGGTGATGACTTCACTGTCTGAGAGAGTGGGTTTGGGGCCTCTGGTTCTGAGGGATATGTCTTGAACAATCTCTTTGAGAGTGTCGTCAATCATGCAGAAAGCGGTTATGATGAAATCGTCCAGGTCCACAGTGTCCTCCTTGGAGTTTGGTT
>JAAXHY010000399.1 GCA_012270665.1 Dehalococcoidia bacterium | reverse complement strand
AGCGTCAGGTGGTTGTGGTCGCTCAGCGCCAGGAAGTCGTAGCCGTGCCTCCGGTACCAGCTCGCGACCTTGTGCGGATCCTCGTCACCGTCCGATTCGGTCGTATGTGTGTGGATATTACCCTTGTACCACTGTGTTCCGCTCATCCATGCCGCCTTTCACTGGGACATTTGCGCCCTACAAGCCAAGTCTTCTTGCCAGTCTTTCAACAGGCCTATGCCGCGTCCAAACAGCGCCAGTTTACCACGTTGTTCGGCGTCATTTGGCGCCCAACAAATCTTCGAAATTGAGCCTGCCGAAACTCTCCCCAAAACCGGCGCTCTTGAGTGCCGTAATCTTTTGCCATGGCCTCATCTACCTCGTTTCCCATTTGGCGGATCGCCCGATCTTCCCGCCTCTGTGTTGAACCATGTGGTGAGCGCGTGGTACTCTCCCGTCCGCATTGGTCCTTCCTGAAGGGCTCCTATGCATCTGATTGGATCGACAGAAGGGACGGCTAAGCGCCGGAGCCGGGGCCATCATACAGTGTCCTCGCCGGGCGGCGGTTCGTCGAACGGCTCGTTCCGCGCCCGGGCGTATTCCCATCGCCTGTACCACTCCCGCCATAAGGCGCGCTCGATAGTGCGGCCCTCGGCGCGCCCTTCCGCTATACCCTCAGTGCGTCCCTCCGCGCGCGCTTTCTCCCTGCGCTTCTCCAGCCAATCGTTCACCGCGTCCCTTGTCGCCATCATATGTCGCCATCATAGCGTCCCATAACTCCATCAATACTATCGTGCTTATCACCGCTTTCGCGCCGTCCCGCTCCAGTTCGCCCAGGCTGGACGCCGCGATGTCGAGAACCTTCCCCTCACCCACCGCCGACCCCAGCGCCTACCAGAACGAGACCGACACGCTCTCCGCTTCCTCCATGAGCGAGATATAGAATCGTCGCGCTATCAGGCCGAACGTCTGCAGGACGAACAGCCCCGCGTAGAAAGTCCGAGCCTCCCTGCGCACCGTCAGCGCCGATTCTCTACGGGGCGAATAAGATCATCCATGTCCATCTCAATGTATTCTACTCTCTGCGCTGACACAAGGAAACCTCAAGTCCGCAGGGCCTTTTCAAAGTCTTCCTTAGTTTCTCATAAGACTACACTTTCGACGCTCTATGCGCTATAATACGAACATACAAACTAATTAAGGGGCGTGCCCAACGATGATTCTGAACCTCGATATACATAAGCGTCAAGTTATGCTGGCCCAATATAGGAGGGGTAAGAAATTTCCTCCGTAGCTAATGCTGGTGAAATGCAGGTGGATGCTGGTGTTCTAATCACCTGTTGGTCA
>JAAXHY010000396.1 GCA_012270665.1 Dehalococcoidia bacterium | reverse complement strand
TCCCTGGAGTCGGGCGGCTGATGGTAAACGGCGTGGCCCGACGGGACTTCCCGATAATCCAGGGCGTGGTGCTGCTGACCACCGTTTCGTACGTGTTCATCAATCTGTGCGTCGACCTGGCGTACGGCTACATGGACCCGCGCATCAGATACAGGTAGGCAGGTGATAGAGGCGGATATCGAATGATCCAGACCGCTCTGGTTACTCCCAGCTTCTCCACCCGGATGCAGAGGCGCATGCGAACGGCGCAGCGCATGCTCCGCCAGAACCCCAACATGATCGCGGGGCTCGTGATAATCCTGCTCTTTTCCGTGATCGCGGTGACGGCGCCCCTGATAGACAGACATTCGTGCTGCCTGATAGCCCCGCTCGAGCGACTGCAGGCTCCGGACGCCCAGAACTGGTTCGGCACCGACCTGATGGGACGCGACGTCTACGCGAGGTCGCTGCACGGCGCGCGACTGTCTCTGCAGGTAGGCGCGACGGTCTCGGTGCTCGTCATGCTACTGGGGTGCATCGTAGGCATACCGACAGGCTACTTCAGGATGGCTGACAACATCATCATGCGGTTCATGGACGGGCTTATGGCCTTTCCGGCCTTCCTGTTGGCGATAGCGCTCGTGGCGATCCTGGGGCCGAGCTTCAACAATGTGGTCATCGCGCTGACAGTTACGGGCCTTCCCGGCATCGTGCGTGTCGTCAGGAGCTCGGTGTTGAGTCTTAGAGAGTCGCAGTACGTGGAGGCCGCGAGGTCGATCGGAGCTCAGCCGTGGCGCGTGCTGTTCATGCACATATTCCCTCAGGTCGTCGCCCCTGTAATAGTGGCGGGGACCTTTGTGTTCGCGAGCTCCATTCTGACCGAGGCGGGTCTGAGCTTCCTCGGTACGGGAGTTCCGCCGACCACGCCTAGCTGGGGCAACATGATGGGCGAGTCGAAGATATACGCGAATATCTCCGTCTGGACGCTCTTCTTCCCGGGTCTGATGATCGGCCTGACGGTGTTGGGAGTCAGCCTAGTAGGGGACGGTCTACGGGACGCACTCGACCCCAAGCTCCGCCGGCGTCAGTAGCTATTCTTGGATGCGCCGTTCATCCCTCAGGCTTTCGAAACTCTGATGGACGCGCCCACGGGCGGCCTGCTACCTCGGCCCCCTACAGATCGTTGACAGAGACTGAGTCCTGTGCTATACCATGTTAGGTTTTGCGGCGACAGATTGAAGAGAAAGGAATCAGGAGAGACAATGAAGTACATCTATAAGCTTATGGCGGTGGGCTCGCTGGTAGC
>JAAXHY010000335.1 GCA_012270665.1 Dehalococcoidia bacterium | reverse complement strand
AGGTAGCGCGGTCCATAGCCCAGCGTCGTAGGGATCTTGTACTTGCGCAGAATCTTTGACCTCAGCCACGTCAGAGCGGCGTGGTTCTCAGGCGTCCAAGGGACATAGACGAGGATGGCCAGATAGTCGCCCGCCTTCATATCGGAAAGAAGCCCGGAGAGCGACCCATTGGAACGCATTGAGCAAACGCGCCCAGGCGACCCTGAAGACTCCAGCGCTTGCCGTGTCAGATGCTTGGCCCGCTCGACGTCAGGCTGATCGAAAGGATGAACCCCAATAAGGGCGGCCGCCGTAGCGATAGCGAACTGCCAACGGTAGAACTCCCCGCCCAGCGCGCTCGCGCTTTCTATCTCGTGCTGGATTACGGGGTGTCCGGCGCAAGCCAGATCCTCGGTCAAGCGGTCGGCCTCAGAGTATTCCCCACGCAGTTTCAGGTACGCGAACTGCCTGTCACCTCCGTATAGGCCGACCTCTCCAAGCGGTTCCGAGGTCACTGGAACTATGCCCAGTCCATTCTTGCCCAGGCTCTCCGCGATGAGCTGCTCCGCCCACAGACCGAAGGAGTCGAGAGTGGGGGAGGTGAGCAGCGTTAGCTTGTCGCGTCCCGATTTGGCGAGAGACGCTATTGCAGCGCCCAACCACGCTCCCGGGTTGAGATGCGTTGCGACTCCGGCGGCGCACCTGGCGCCCATATCATCCGCGCTGTCCAGAATGGCCGCGATGTCATACCCCGCGAGCGCGGCGGGGACTAGTCCGAAGTAACTCAGTACCGAGTAGCGTCCGCACACATCTGGCGGGTTCAGGAATGTTTTCCTGAAACCCTCTCGCTTCGCCATGTCCTCCAGGGGCGACCCGGGATCGGTGATAGCGACAAACCTTCCTCCATCGCCGCCCGCTTCCTGAACCAGATCTCTGAAATACTTGTATAGAAGGTTAGGCTCAGCTGTTGTCCCGGACTTGGAAGACACCATGAACAGCGTTCGCGCCATGTCAATGGTGTCCGCAACCCGCCTGATCTGGGCGGGCAGGGTGGAGTCGAGGACGACTAACTCCGGCCAACCTTCACGCCGCCCGAAGCATTGCCTCAGCGTTTCTGCGCCCAGGCTGCTGCCTCCCATGCCTAGGAGGACGATGTGCCAGATTCCCTCGTCTCGCGCCCCGTGAGCGAATTGAGTCAGCGAGGCGACCTCACCACGCATCGCGGTCGTAATGTCCAGCCATCCGAGCCTGTCGGTTATATCGGTCGGCTCATCGGCCCAAAGCGTGTAGTCCCGGGCCCAAATCCGGCTGACGACGTTGCATGATTCAAGCGATTCTACTGCCTGCGCGATTGTCGCCGCGTCTTTCCGCGACATACTCACCCCGGAGCCGCCGCCGGCGCCATCAGGCTGTCCCTCTTGGCCTCTATGTCGTCGAGAAGCAGGTCGAAGGAGTCCGCGAACGCCTTCACGCCCTCGTGCATAAGGTTCGTAGTAACCGCCTCCATGCTGATGCCGTTCGCCTCCAGCGTCGCTATGACCTCGCGTGACTCTCCCACGTCCAGTTCTATGGAACTGTTTGCCCTTCCGTGATCCAGGAATGCCTCCAGCGTGGCGTCCGGCATGGTGTTCACCGTGTCCGCGCCTACAAGCGTCTCTACGTACAGCACGTCGCTGTACAGCGGATTCTTGGCGCTTGTGGAGGCCCACAGCGGCTTCTGGACACTCGCTCCTTTTCGCGCCAGCGCGCCGAACCTATCCGTGCTGAAAGTCTTCTTGAAGTCCTGGTAG
This sequence comes from Dehalococcoidia bacterium, assembly GCA_012270665.1. Next base: position 638 of record JAAXHY010000335.1, on the reverse strand, counting down.
GCTATCTTGGCGTTGGCGACCGCGGCCCTGCCCTGTAGGGACTCCAGCGCGCCGCCGCTCCTCTCTATAAACCCGTCCACAGCCGTGTCAACGCGGCTGACGAAGAACGAAGCCACCGAGGACACCGCGTCCAGGTCGCCGCCCGCGCGCTCCAGATCTTCCAGCCCGGAGACGTAGGCTTCTCGCACCCGCGCGTACATCTCCAGGGAGAATATCAGCGTCACGTTGACATTCACGCCCCGGCCTATCAGTTTGCGTATCGCCGGGATGCCCTCGGGCGTCGCGGGAACCTTTATCATCACGTTTGGTCTGTCCAGCGCTCCGAACAGTCTCAGCGCAGCCTCGACTGTGCCATCCGTGTCGTGAGCCAGACGCGGGCTGACCTCCAGCGACGCGAACCCGTCCGATTCGCCACTGCGTTCATACACGGGCCGCAATATGTCAGCGGCGGCTCTTATGTCTTCTGCGGCCAGAGCCTCGAACAACCGCTCCGGGTTCAGGCCCCGCGAGGCGTATTTCACCAGCGAGGCATCGTAGTCGTTCCCGGACGATATGGCCTTCTGAAATATGGTCGGATTGGAAGTGAGGCCTGTAACGCCCAGCTCCACAAGCCGCTCCAATTCGCCCGAGGTTAAGAG
>JAAXHY010000491.1 GCA_012270665.1 Dehalococcoidia bacterium | reverse complement strand
TCCGTCCACTTCATGAAGTAGTTGAACGGCATATAGGCGACCACCTTCGGGCTCACCTTGAAATACTGCGCCGCGGCCTCCCACGAGCGCACCGTTTGGTCCGCGATTTTCAATCCCGCCTGACCCCAGAGAAGGATGTTGCCTTCTTCCATGGTCTTGGGCATCATAGCGCGAGCCTTGTCGAATTCCTCGACAACAGGCGCAGGGAATCTCTTGAATTCAGCCCTGAGCTCTTCTAGTGTTGGCAACTGCTCTTTAACCACGGGGCCTCCTTACAAGGGCGCGTCTCTTGTCAGACTCAAGAATTGTTCCAGTATTCTCGCCGTCGCTCCGAAAATCACGTGACCGTCATACACGTAAATGGGCATTCTGTGAAATTCGCCGTCCTCCAACCTGACCTCGTCCCTGAAAGAAGTAGGTTTCCTCAGGTGGGATACGGGAACCAGCAGCGCCTCGGCCACCTCTATCTCGGACGGCGTGAATGTGTATGGGTAAGGAATCGCGCCAACGAACGTCGAGATCATAAAGCCCGAGATTGTCGGCGTATCGTCCAAACGCCCAAGTACCTGAACGTCCCCAGGATGTATTCCCATCTCCTCGTCGGCCTCTCGGAGCGCCGTCTCCAGACGGGATTCGTCGGCTTCGTCAACCATTCCGCCGGGAAAGGAAATCTCACCTTTGTGGTGCTCGACATGCTGGGAACGTTTCTGGAGAACTATACGCAACTCTCCCTCAACGGGATACAGCGCTAGAAGGACGGCGGCGGGAGACATACAGTGATGCTCTACCGTCGCCGTCTTTCGATCCTCGAGAACGCGCTTGGCGCTGTGTATGAAATCTAAGCCCAAACCAGGCTCTCATTTCCTTGAGCGGCCTGAAGCCGGCGCTGACTATTCGAATATTGAAGTGGTGAGTTCCTCTATGCTGCGCTGGATGTTGAAGTCGTCGGTAACCGACCAGTTCACGGCGACCTGGCAGGCGCGGCGAGGCGGAACGCCCTGCGAGATGAGCTGGCCCGCGTATATGAGCAGGCGAGTGCTCGCGCCCTCGGCCAAGCCGTGTTCCTTCAGGTTGCGGATCTTCTCGCCCAGCTTGGCGAGTTGGAGCGCCGTGTCATCGTCAGCGCCGGACTCGTGGGCTATGATTTCAGCCTCGGTGTCGCGCGGCGGGTAGTCGAACTCGATGGAGACGAACCGCTGTCGCGTGCTGTGCTTGAGGTCCTTCAGCGCGCTCTGGTAACCCGGATTGTAAGACAGAACGAGCAGGAATCCCTCGGC
>JAAXHY010000140.1 GCA_012270665.1 Dehalococcoidia bacterium | reverse complement strand
TCAGCGCGTCAGCGAACTGTCCGGTTTCATGGTGCGCGAAGGCATACTGACCCAGGAACGCCCAATCGTCCCCGTAGTCCGACGCCAGCGGCTTCACCATGGCCAGCAGCTCCTCCGGGAAGTTAGCCACGCCCGCGCCACTGCATCCCAGGATAAGCACCCGGCTCGCCAGCCTTACCATCAGAATGTCTCGCGGAAACTCCTTCAGATGCTCCTGTATCAGCCTGTACGCCTTATCGTTGCGACCATTGATCATCAGGCTGATCGCCTCCACCTGCTGACGTTCGCGCCTCGTCGCGTGGACCGCCAGAGACTTCGCGCGCTCCGCCGACTTCTTCGCCTCCGCGGGCGCGTTTCGATAAAGCTGGAGCAAACCCAGCGCCGCGTGCGCCACCGCGAGACCCTCATCCGCCTCCACAGCCCGCCCGAACTCCCGCTCCACCCCATACGTCTGAGCTATGAACATATCCAGCGCGTCCACATAGTGGTCCGCCGCCTGCCGAGACTCCGTAGTCAGCGCAAGCTCGTATCTATCCCTGACACCCGTTCCGTTCTGCATATCTGGCCTCCATAATCCGGCGAGTCATCGCCCGTTTCTCCCATTCTGAATCAACCCGAACAGTAACACAGCACACCCACGCGAACAACCGCAAGCCAGAGTCGCCCTATCTCAAACGCCTCGTTCACTCACTCGACAAAGTTCCACAAGCTATCATTGCATTTCGCCACGCCACTAGCTTTCGCTCGTGGAAAACGACTCAGAAAGACCGCTCTGAGCGTTGACTTACATACTCCATACTGGCAGTATTCAACGCAATCGCATCGAACAATTTCCCGTTCCCGACAAACTAAGTTGCAGCTGGCCTTCGAGCTGAAACAGCAAATACTATACCTAGCCTTGAACTAGATACGCCGCAAGTCTGATACTCTAACTGAACAGAGACATATCTATCGTGGCTCAAGACGATGGTCACCGTCTATTATCTCGATGCCTCTCCTTGGACCTCGAAGTTGGTGTCCGGGACAGTCGCATCCGTGCATTCGCCGGGGTACGCCCGGATACAGGCCAGTCGCTGACATTCCCCACCCCTCTTAGCGGCCTAGCGTGGGCGTTGAACGACCTCGATGACCTCGCAAACGGCGCGGACTTTCTTCTGGGACACAACATCATTTCCTTCGACCTACCCTTCCTACACGCTGCAAACCCGGACCTGAGATTGTTGCGGCTCCCAGTGGTTGATACCCTTAGGCTCAATCCCCTCGCCTTCCCTCGCAATCCATACCACCATCTGGTCAAGCACTATCAGGACGGTCAACTCAGACGCGGACGCATCAACAACCCGGAACTAGACGCTGGACTTACCGTTCAGGTCTTTAAGAACCAGCTGAAGGCCCTGCGCGACGCTCCACCCGACCTGCTGACCGCCTGGCACTGGCTGACCACGATGGATGGTGGACATGGTTTCGATAAGGTCTTTTCGTTCCTGAGAAGTTCCTCGATGCCCTCCGACACTGACGCCCGTCACGCGATTCGGGCTAGGCTAGACGGGGCTTCCTGCCGCACACACTCCCGCGAAGTCATGGCATACCTGTCCCGCCATAACTGGGATCTTTCATACACGCTTGCCTGGATGTCGGTGTCCGGGGGCAATTCGGTCATGCCGCCCTGGGTAAGGCACCAATTCCCGGAATCGGGACGGCTGGTCCGGCGCTTGCGTGACACTGCATGCGCCGAGCGTGATTGTAACTGGTGTAGGGAGAGACACGACCCCCTCAAGGAACTCGCGCGTTGGTTCAAATTCGACCACTTCCGACCCGAACCCTCGGACGATGATGGACGTCCTTTGCAGCGCTCCATAATAGAGGCTGCGATGGCAGGAGATCATGTTCTGGGCATACTCCCCACTGGCGTGGGAAAGTCGGTCTGCTACCAGCTTCCGGCCCTCTCCCGATACGACAAGACGGGTGCGCTGACCGTCGTAATCTCGCCGCTGGTCGCGCTCATGGCCGACCA
>JAAXHY010000553.1 GCA_012270665.1 Dehalococcoidia bacterium | reverse complement strand
TAGCGGTAGTTGTAGTGCTTGCCCTCCCATCGGAACGGGCCGGGGGTGGTCCATGCCTTCACGATGAAGTCGTGCGCCTCCTGGAAGCGCTCCCAGTTGTAAGGTGGCGGCGAGTTGTGGGCGACGCTCTCGCGTCCGGTGCCGCGCACCCAGCCAGAGACGAGTCTGCCGCGAGAGATCATGTCTATCATGGCAAGCTGTTCCACGAGCCACAGTGGATCATCCCAGATCGGGATGATGTTGCCGAGCAGCACAATCTTCGCCCGGTTGGTAATCTTGGCGAGGATCGAGGCCTCCACGTTCATAGCGCCGCCCATGCAAAAGGGCGTGCTATGGTGCTCGTTGAGCATGATGCCGTCGAAGCCGACCTCCTCAGCGTACACACGCTCGTCGAGATAGCGGTTATATAGGTCGGCGCCGACCTGGGCGTCGTATATCTCGTTGCTGAGCGTAAGGTCCTTGATGGGCAGTCCGGTCGCGCCGAAATAGCCCGACTTCGGGTCCTGGTACGGTCTCTCCGTGAAGTGGCCTATGAACATCGGGGCCTCCTCTCAACATGGTCTGGCGACAGAGTGGTTTGACTTCGGCGCAGTGTATCATCTTAGTCGTTAGTTGTCAGTCATCGGCTGCGAGATTTGATCGGTTTGTACGCTTTTGCTGGCAGGCGCGCAGGTGGTCTGCAGGGGACTTGCAGGGAGGCCCGGCGAGCGCTTTTCCCCTGCATCTGCCCTGCATTTCCCTGCATTTCCCAGTTCAGCGAATTTTTTCGACTCCGCGAAGTCGCATCATGGCGTATAGGGCATCCATCCGCCGTTCCACGGAGACTTAGGTTCTTTGTCTATTTCGGCGGCCATCTCAGTCATCTTCATTATGGTATCGGCAATCTTGGCCATGGCGCGGGCGTTGTTCGCGGAAGGCGGCGCAGCCTGGAGCTCCTCGAACACTTCCCGCAAACCCTTCACCATGTCATCGAGTCCAAGTTCTCTTAGCTTCTTGTGCGCTCTGACCTTCTTGGCCTTTGCGCGTCCACCCATCGCGCGCCACTCGGCAGACTCAGGATCATGGGCGAAGCAGTAGCCGGAAACAGAAACGACTACGGAACCGCAGAGTTCACCGTTGCGCTTCGTGGCGGGACAGGGTTGAGTACGACGGAGCCAAGCCCTCAGATCGTCTTCGTTTGGTTCCACGGCCTCTTCTATCGGCTTTCCACGGTTCTTGGAATCCTTCCAGTCGTCTGTCAGTTCGGCCAGTTGTTCCTGGGTCAGGTCCTCAAATTGGTATTTCTTTCTCATCTCTCCTCCTCCCGAACATTTATTCTTCAGTAATAATAAGGGATTTCTGAAGTTGCTTCAAGGGGAACTTTGGGGATAGCTGTCGGAAGCAGAATGTACAGGATGGGAGGATATTCAGCATATAAAGGGTAGTTAAGCGCCGGATACAGTAGTCAGGAAGGGGATCTCATCCGGGACGGGATTGCACAGGCAACATTTCAAACTGACCGCCCGCTGTGACTAACCTCCATTCGTAGCCTTATTATGAGTACACCTTGGTATGCGCAAGTGAGGGATTATCGGGCGGGAGCGTAGAAATGAAAATTGCGTTGAACATTGACGAAGAGGTCGTCAGAAAAGTTCGGAAGATAGCGATAGACAAAGACACCACGCTGACGGCAATGGTGAGGGACTACCTGACCTGGGTGGCAAACCGCGACGCGGCTGAGCGCGAACGTCGCGTCCTCCAGTTGGAAGATTCCTTCAAGAGGCTGAGCCGCGACATGGGGCCGCGCAACTGGACCAGGGAAGACCTCTATGACCGCTAGGACATTCATAGACGCCAATATTCTGGTCTATGCCTATGACTCTCACGAGCCGCAGAAGCAGGAGCGAGCGGAATGCGTTCAGATTTTCTCTGAAGACTTCAACTCCGACCAGCTCTACAACGGTGTCGTCGCCGTCAATCCGTTCAGACGTTCTTCCTGAATCGGGACAAGCATAACGGCGAGGTGCGGAATGGCGGTGGTCGGAGGCCGACAGACAGCGCGCCGAAGCTGAGAGACGGCAAGCCGAACAGTCTCTCGCCTACGAACACGCCGCCCACGAAGAAACGCGGTCAGAGTTGCGAGAGCACGACGCCCGTATCCGCGAACTGGAAGAGAGACTGCGGCGGTCGGATGGATAGCGTCAGATTTTACCGCTGTTGACTAGCTCGCAGCCCTGAACGCATCGCGATACTTCCTGTAGCAGGACAAGCACACGGGCTTCGCCATGCTGCTGCTATGCTCGGCTCCGCACGTGTGGCAATGCTTCTCCTCATAATCCTCGTTCTTGTATCTGGCCCAACTCCTGTAATGTGTGTCGCAGTACGGACGCTTCGGAGCGCATGGGATTTTTGTCCCGCAACGCAGACAGAATCCGGTCTCCGGGAGCGTGGTATGCGATTGGCCACTAACTGAGCCGCGACGCGGCTCAGATCGAGTGTGGCCGTCTCGCCAACCAAGAGATAGGTCGTCGCCTTCCTCAATGCGCGTAAACTCGATTTTGAATGGTTCACTCGACTGGATGATACGTTCTACATCATCCTTGATGGATTGATACAGCTTATGGTCCTTCTCCGCTGATACCAGAATGCCCATCTCATCGTTGTGCTGCTGAGAGAACTCGTAGAGATTCATAGACGTAATGATCGCGTGGCTCTCATTCATGTAGCACTTGGCGTGAAGGCTCTCCCGGAATCTCGTCCTTATTTCGGTACCCGCAAGCCACTCGGATGTTTCAGGCCGCAGGTCACTTTTGCCGTACACAACCCGAATGTCGCGCCCTAGCCTATCCTGTCGTTTGAGCTCCTCTTGGATACGCCGGCTAAATTTGAGGTAGGGACTTATGAGTACCAAACGCTCTTTAGCGTTCTTTATGATTTCAAACAGATGGTGTGATATTCCATCTGTGCTGTAGAATTCTGCCATATCTCGTCTCCCTGTTCAGACTGTTCTAAAAACCCACTACAGACCAAGCCAATGCTATTCAGCGCTTACCCGTCCGGTTTAGGAGTGGGGTCTTTCGATAGAAACATTGAGGTCTTTGGATGTTCATGCAACCGCCTCAGGAATCGGCTGGATCCCAGCAGACGCTTCACTCGCCATTTCCAAATCATTGTCCGTTCGAGATATTGCGCTGACCTCACTGCCAACTTTGAGGCCGCGTCAGTACATAGCCGTCCAGTTTTGCAACTTGCTCAACGCCACCATCCCCTGTCCCTCATCCCATAGTACAGATTGAATCCGTCAACATAAACTGATACTCGCTGCATACAACCTATCCTCTGGCTTGAAGTTTTTCGTTGAGATCCCTTGACGTTATAACCATTGTGGACAGTAATCATCTTACCCCCCCCAGTGGCTGACGCTTCTGGGCCGACGTCCTCAGCGCGCATGTGGGCGTCTCTTTTTTCTTACAGTTCGCTTCCCATCCAGCCATCCACCAAAACCGATTGCTGACAGCCGAGAACTGATATAATCTCCGTCAGAACATCCACCTCGAATCCCGGAGAACGACTTGGCCGCCGCGCTCGAAGGCATAAAGGCACTCGACCTCACTCACCATGTGGCAGGCCCCTACTGCACCAAGCTCATGGCCGACTTCGGCGCCGAGGTCACCAAGATCGAGCGTCCCGGCTCCGGCGACCCAGCGCGCTCCATGCCTCCGTTCGCGGGCGACGACCCGCA
>JAAXHY010000464.1 GCA_012270665.1 Dehalococcoidia bacterium | reverse complement strand
GATGTCACCGCGATAGTCATGGACAACGGCGTCTATGGACTCACCAAGGGCCAGAGTTCCCCGACTACGGACCTCGGCGTGGTGACAAGCTCCACCCCGTTCGGCAAGCCCGAAGAGAAGATGAACCCGTTCCAGCTCTATCTGAGCATGGGAGTCAGCTTTGTAGCTTCGACTATGTCCAGCCAGATACGGCCTATGACACAGATGATGGTGGACGCCATGGAGCACCCGGGCTTCTCCATCGTGCATATCCAGTCGCCCTGCACGGAGTACAACAATACTTACGACATCTTGAAGGGCAACCCGCGTAAGGGCATCCCCGGCCTCGCCTACGACATCCCCGACGACTACGACTCAACCGATGTTGAATCCGCTTTCGACTTGTCCTCATCCGACGGCATTCCCTTAGGAGTCATCTACCAGGATTCCGACCGCCCGACGTTCGATCAGCGCATTGACGAAATCTCCGAAAAGGCGCGCGTAAAGACTGTGCCTGGACTGCTGGATACCTATACCATCTAGCCCGGGAGTTTTTCATTTCCACTCCGCCAGACAGTCAATAAATCGGGGCAGGCAAGCGTGCGCCTGTCCCGTTCGTGTTTCCTGCTCAAGTTCAGCCATCCGCAAACCTGTATGCGCATTCTGACTCGATGGTCTAATGCTCATCGGGCAAGCCCTAAGAACCGGAAATCGGGAACATGAGATGGGCAACGCGGGAGGCGCTTCTCAGTAGATTTACTATCGGCTTACCTGTTTAATGTGAGGTCCGCCACCAGCATTTCTATCGCCAGTTGCTCAGGCACTGGCTTCGTCTTCAGCGTCAAGTCGGTCTCGATGAGGCGCTCGTGAAAGTAGGCCAGATATTCATAAGACATACGCCTTTCCTGTTGGAGTGTCTTGTTGAGTACCCAACCCGATAGACGCAGCCTGCGCCCTACGTCTTCTCTGGCAATACCGTGCGCCGTCATATCCTTTGCCATGAGCAGCAGCCTCACCTGGCGTGCCAGCATGGTGAGTATGTACGCCGCGGGGCTTCCGTCGTCCATTATGCGGACTATCAACCTAAGCGCGACTTCGGCTCTGCCGTCTATCACGGCGTCCACAGCCTGGAATATGTTCGCTTCCCGTACGTAGGCGACCGTCTGGCGCACATCCTCTTCCTGTATGGACCGTCCATTTGCGTAAAGGGAGAGCTTACGGAGTTCCGAGTCTATAAGCCGTGGCTGTCTGCCGATAGCCTCTGCGAGTGTGGCGGAGGCGCGAGGTTCCAGCGCTATGCCGAGAGTCTTCGCGCGGCTCATTATCCAGCCAGGCATGTCGCGCTCTCGCGGGAGCGTGAATTCGCGCGCTTCAGATTGAGGAGCCAACTTTCTCAGCATGGGGTTGTTTCTTGAGAGCGCGCCGTCCAGAAACGTCAGATTAGTGGTGGGCGGAATGGAGCGCAGTTCGTCCGGAAGGTCCGTCCAGGAGCCGAGCGGGTTGTTTCTGTTGTTGCGAGCGCTGTTTGCTGCGCTGCCCCTGCGCTCGAAGGTGGTGAGCAGACCTCTCACGACGATGACGCGACGGTCGGACATAAATGGCATGGTAAAGACCGCGGCGGCAAGTTGCTGGGGAGTTAGGTCTTCGGCGAGGAACGAAGTGTAGTTTATGTCGCGCAGATCCTCCGGCCCCGTGTCCCGAGTAATTTCGGTCAGGGCCTCCTCTGCGCTGACTGCGTCTTCTCCGTAGATGAGTTGGATCATCGGCGCTGACTCTGGCCTGCATCGAGTTGGACTTGGCGACTATGGACGGGTTCCGGTCGGCATACGCTGTTTTCGCCTATATATGAGTGTATGGATGTACAGGCGTTTATTCCATTACCCTCAGGGTGGATGGCACATCCATTTTGCGAACCCTGCGAATGGTGAATAGCGGGGCGACGGCGACGGCCGCTACACCGAGAACCACTGCGACGACCAGGGTCGA
>JAAXHY010000183.1 GCA_012270665.1 Dehalococcoidia bacterium | reverse complement strand
GAAGACCAATCCGCGGAAGAGCAGCCAGAATCCAACTCACAAGACGCTCAAGAAGGAGATGCGCAAGATGATGAATAGGCCCGAGAACGTCATCCCTATGGTGGTGGAGTCCGGTTCCAGGGGAGAGCGAGCCTACGATATATATTCGCTGCTCCTGAAAGAGCGGATCATCTTCCTGAGCACCGCGATCTACGATCAAGTCGCCAACAACATCATCGCCCAGCTTCTCTACCTCGACAGAGAAGACCCAGACCGCGACATCAGCCTGTACATAAGCTCCCCCGGCGGCTCGATACCCGCGGGTCTCGCCATCTACGACACGATGCAGCTAATACGCCCGGAGGTCTCCACGATCTGCGTGGGAATGGCCGCCAGCATGGCGACCGTTCTCCTGTGCGCGGGCGCGCCCGGCAAGCGGTTCGCCCTGCCCAATTCCACAGTCCATATGCACCAGGCCATGAGCGCGGCCCAGGGACAGGCTTCCGACATCGAGATAGCCGCTCGGGAGGTGCTCCGCCAGCAGGACATAATCCGACAGATCATTTCCGACCGCACGGGACAGCCCATAGATAAGATAGCGGTTGACTCAGACAGGGACTTCTATCTGAGCGCGGCTGAGGCTAAGGAGTACGGCCTGGTGGACGACGTGCTGGAGAACCCGGGGATGGCGGCCGCAGCCGACTGACCCCCCTCTCCTTCAGAACAAAACTCATCCCATCTGGGATATACTGATCAGCGAGGTGGTCCGCATTCATGACTACGGGGCGAAACGAGTACCAGTGCTCTTTCTGTGGTAAGCCGAAAGAGCAAGTCAAACGCCTGATAGCCGGAATAGATCGTGTGTACATATGCGATCAGTGTGTCGGCCTGTGCGACCAGATCATCTCCGAAGAAACGCCTGCCCAGAGAAACCAGAGCGCCCAGAACAGGTTCCTGCACAAAGGGCTCAACCCCAAGTTCATCTACAAGAAGCTCGAGGAGTACGTCATAGGCCAGGAACTGGCCAAGAAGACCCTCAGCGTAGCGGTTTACAACCACTACAAGCGCATCTGGTCCAACCTGAGACACCCCGACGTGGAGCTTCAGAAAGCCAATATCCTGATGCTCGGCCCATCGGGATCAGGCAAGACCTACCTCGCCCAGACCCTCGCCCACATCCTCGAAGTCCCATTCGCCATCGCCGACGCCACGACCCTCACTGAGGCGGGATACGTGGGCGAAGACGTGGAAAACATTCTGCTCAGGCTGATACAGGCCGCGGATTTCGACGTATCGCTCGCCGAAAACGGCATCATCTACATAGACGAAATAGACAAGATAGCGCGCAAGAGCCC
>JAAXHY010000285.1 GCA_012270665.1 Dehalococcoidia bacterium | reverse complement strand
GTCTATAATCGCGCGCAACAAATATATCTTGTTTCCTCCAAAGTCAACCTTAGACTGGTAAATTCTTCGTCCCATATATGTCGATACTATTTTGTGAGGCCGCTCTAGTACGTTGCGAAGAACATGGAGAGGGATTTTCCGACGCGCCATCTCCGATTCAGTGTGATCTGTAAGCCTGAAATTCAACCTAGTTTATCATCTTGGAATACTACTTCGCCGCCGACCAGCGTCATCGCCACCTTTCCACTTAGCGTCGCGCCGTGCAGCGGCGAGTTCTTCCCCTTCGATACGAACTCCTCGGTGTCAACTGTCCACTCCGCGTCCGGATCGAAGATGGTTACGTCGGCTTCTGAGCCGAGGCGAAGGGATCCTATGTCCGAGCGTCCGAGCAGGCTGGCGGGGGAGGTGGTCAGCTTTTCTATGATCAGGGGAAGACCAACCTGTCCCGCGTGAACCAGGGACAGAGACGACCCGAGCGCCGTCTCCAGGACGCTTATGCCCATCGCGGCTTCCTCGAACGTGCAGAGCTTCTCCACCCGTCCGTGCGGGGCGTGGTCGGTCGCGATGATGTCTATCGTGCCGTCGGCCAGACCTTCGGCCATCGCGCTCATGTCGGGCCGCGCCCTGAGCGGCGGGTTCACCTTGGCGTATGTGTCGTAGGCGTCCTCGCCCAGGGGCTCGAATGGACTTCCTCCCTGCCCTCCCATCACCGCCTCGTCAGTCAGCGTGAGGTGGTGCGGCGTCACTTCGCAGGTGGCACGAATTCCGGCGTCTTTGGCGCGTCTCACCAGGTCGAGCGTCCCTATCGTCGAGATGTGCGCCAGGTGGACATGGCCGCCGGTCAGTTCGGCGAGCGATATGTCGCGCGCCACCATCGTCTCCTCCGCTGAGTTGGGCGCGCCCTGGACGCCGAGCCGGTTGGACACCCAGCCCTCGTTCATGTGACCGTCCCTGAACAGGTCCGGCGTTTCGCAGTGGTTGATTATCGGCAGTCCGAGGCCGGACGCGTAGCTGAGCGCCTGCCTCATGATGTTTGAGTCGACGACCGGGTGGCCGTCGTCGCTGAAGCCGATGCAGCCCGCTTCGGCCAACTCTGCCATCTCTGAGAGTTCCTTGCCCAGAGAGCCTTTGGTAACACATCCTATGGGCAGCACGCGAACCGCGCCCTCTGTTCGCGCCTTTTCCAGCACGTATTCGACTGTGGCGCGGGTGTGCATAGTGGGCTCGGTGTTGGGCATGGCGCAGACCGTGGTGAACCCGCCCTTCGCGGCGGCCCGCGTGCCGCTGGCGATGGTCTCTTTGTACTCCAATCCGGGATCGCGCAGGTGGCAGTGGAGATCAATGAACCCGGGAGAGACGACCATACCGGCGGCGTCTATGACGCGGGCGCCGTTTATTGGAGAGACTGATTTCTCTATGCCCGCAACCTTCCCTTCGCTGAGGAGCAGGTCGCCAACCATGTCAATATCCTGCGACGGATCTACTATTCTGCCGCCTTTTATGAGTATCTTTTCCACTCACTCGCTCCTCGAAAGCTACAAAGCATCGGTTGGTTTAGCCATTCAGCCCGCCGAGCCTTTCAATTATGCCCCTGACATGAGGATAGACGGGGGTGTCGTCCACCATATCCCACCATCTGAAGCCGTCCACCTCGCCCCGGACGGCAACTTCTCCATCAGCCTCCACCTCGTAGAGATGATGGTTGTTGTATTTTCCCTCGAATATGAACAGGAATCTTATGGCGGAGGCTTCGAGGCTGGTTTCCTCGTAGAGTTCGCGGGCCGCCGCGATTATGGGCAACTCGCCGTCCTCTATGCCGCCACCGGGAAGCGCGTATGTCGGACGCCCCCTATCCCGAACCACAAGCACACGGCCATTGCGCCTTGCGATGACCGTCGCTCGGTGGCGCGGCAGTTCGCCGTCCCAGCCGGGATAGCTAGTGGGCCGTTCTTCGGGCTGGTCACTCTGCGATGACTGATTCATCTATTCGACAATCCCCGCTAATTTCTGTCCGCGCGGAACAGTTGCTCACGCACCGGTGTGGCGACGCCGTACAACAAGGCCATGCGAATCGCTACGCCATTGGTCACCTGCTCCTCGATTACTGATCGGGCTCCGTGGGCCACCTCCGGGTCTATCTCTACGCCCTCGTTCATTGGCCCGGGGTGCATGATAAGCGCCCCCGGCTTGGCGAACTCCAGCCGTTCCGGATTGATCCCGTAGAACCTGGAATACTCCCTGAGAGAGGGCAGGTGCCCGGCGCGCTGACGTTCCAGCTGGAGGCGGAGCGCGTAAACCACATCCGCGCCCTCCAGAGCTTTTTCGACGTCGCGCTCTATCTTCACCGAAGCGAACGGATGCCCCTGCACGTCCGAGCAGCCATGCAGCATATCCTGCGGAATGAGGGTCGGAGGGGCACAGAGCGTTACTTCCGCGCCCATTCGGGTAAGTCCCCAGAGGTTGGAGCGGGCGACACGACTGTAAAGTATGTCGCCCACTATGACGACCTTTAGACCCTCGATATGCCCGAAGCGCCCGCGCATCGTGTACATATCCAGCAGCGTCTGGGTGGGATGCGCGTGGGTTCCGTCGCCCGCGTTGATGACGCAGGCGTCCAGGTTTCTCGCCAGGAAGTGCGGCGCGCCCGCGTGACTGTGCCGAATAACGATGATGTCGGCGTTCATCGCCTGAAGAGTCAGCGCGGTGTTGTACAG
>JAAXHY010000051.1 GCA_012270665.1 Dehalococcoidia bacterium | reverse complement strand
CTGCCCGGGTCTCTGCGCCGGACTTGGGCGCGAGCAAGAGCCCGACCAAACCGCCTATTATCCCACCGATCAACAGTCCTGTTACAAACCCGCCACCATTGTTATTATTCATCTCTAAGCTCCTTGCATAATTTCAGTTATTCGTCTTGCGCTGTTTCCTGCCGCCCAATCCCAGAATAAACCCGATGAAGCCGCCCAAGCCGCGCATTGTCCCTGCGTTCGATGTGGCGGGTTCAACCACCTTTTCAGAAATCGTATTTACGGTGTCCTGCACGGATTCCGCCGTATCTTTGATGGTGTCCAGCAACTGTTTAACTGTAGTGAACACGACCAGGAGCGCGATCAGCGCAATAGTCAGCAGCGCCAGCAGCACGACATCCCTAACCAGTCCAACTATGGTTGCGATATCGTTTACGATGTCCAATTAACCGCCTTTTCGCTTAGGTATTTGAGATAAGCGTAGCACGTGCAAATGTGCATCGCAACGCAAACAAGATTCCCAATAACGTGAAATCCGCGCTCGAAAGGGGGCGGATTTCTGGTATAGCTATATGCTGTCTGATGACTGAGAGTTAGAAACCGTGGCAGAGGAGCCGTTTAAGGTTTTATTAGCATCCTCGTAGTCCCGGTCTCGTCCTTCCGCTGTGTTAGAACGCTGTGGCTGGCTTCCTCAGCCCATACGACCACATCGTAGGTATTAAGCACGTCTGGAATGATCACTTCGATGAATGACTCGGAGTCTTGCTCGATCTGGGCGGTAAGGGCGGCGAGAATTCCGGCGCAGGTCTTTCCAGTGCCGTCTATTACTATCCAGCCGTTCGAACCATTCGCGCCGTTCGCGTCCGCGCTGTTGCCCGCCATGATCCGCGCCTCTCTGACGCTTATCTTGCCAGTCTCGCGCAGACGAAGTTGCCTGGTGAACTCCGAAACCGCGTCCCTGTGAACGGCGGAGTCCCTGTCGCCCTTCTGGCAGACGGCGCCCCGAACCCCCACGATGTCGGGATTGATTCGCGCCAGTTCGTCCAGATCGGACATCTTCAGGTGGCCGGAGAGAGCGGTGGACATTCCGCTCTTCTTGCCGGACAGCGTCATATCCCTCAGCTCTGGTTCAGAGATGAAGTCGAAGAGGTTCCTGCCGTCCTTGGTCAGCGTATCTATCAGCCAGCCGTCGCACTTGCTGTCCTGGGCGAGGTCCACCATGTGGCTGGCGTCCAGGCCGTCATATAGGGGGTTGTCCGCGAACAGCGATCCTATTAGCTTGGTATCGAATCCGTTCAGCGCTTCCTTACATTCCAGCAGAATCTCCACCGCCTGGTTGTACTCAGTCTTCATGAATCCGACCTTCACCGAGGTTGCGTCGAGTATGCCCGCTGTGTAAACCGCCATAGCCACCGTGCCTGCCTGGTTCGGGACTACACCCAGCGTAACACTGGCGTGGCGGTCCATGGGAATGGAATCTCTTACCGCCTTGACGGTGAGCGGATGGGCCGACCCTACCAGGGCTTCCTGGAGGTTCTTTACGTCAACGATGTCCGCCCCGCCGTGAAGGGCCTCGATGGCTTCATTTAGATTCTGAACGCTTACCATGAGCAGCATAGGTGTCCACCTCTATGCGAGTTGTCGGTTGGTAGATGTCGGTATCCGCGGAGCGGCATTCTGTATAGCTACGGCATTTGGGAAAGCGCGGCTTCCACGTCTGCCTTGATATCGGCCTTCTCGTCCTCCGACAAATCTGAGAGCGGCGGCCTTACGTGTCCATGCGCCAGTCCCATCAACTCACCCCAGTATTTGCACATTGACGCGGGCAGCGCGCCGCCGAACTTCTGGACTGTGTATCCCCACCACTTGTCCGAGACTTGCTTGATTGGCTTGACGCGCGAGGCGTAGAAGTCGTCGTCGAGGTCGCCGCGCATCGCTTTGTCTATGAACTGGACATAGTAGTTCTTGTCGGGAGTGTCGAATCGCCAGTCTGAGGTGTTGGCGAACATTACCTGCTGTTCGAATCCGAGTTCACGTCCCTTGAACAGTATCCACTCGTCGGGAGTGCTGATTATGGCGTCCTGTCCGACCAGTTGGTGCGTCTCGATGGAAAGTTCCTGATTGAAACTGGCCTCCTTGACGCCGACCACGTTGGGTATTCGGCATATTCGCTGGAGTCCCTGCGCGCTCATTAGCGTGCCAAACTGCGGGGAGTTATAGTACATGATGGCGAGATTGGTGTTGTCGGCGAGAATCTTCACCCACTCGACCACCTGGTCTTCGATGTTGGTCACGAAGTATGGCGCGCCGACTATCAGGAGATCGAAGCCAACGCCCTCTGCGTGCTGGGCGAGGCTTGCCATTTCCTTGGCTGAGGTGTGGGACACGTGCGCGCCTATCGGCCATTCACCGCCCGACTCCTCCGCGACGATGTCGTACACCCTCAAACGTTCCTCTCGGTCGAGACTCCAGAACTCACCCATGCCCCAGGTGCAGCCGGCCCCATGTGTGCCAAGCGACCGGACGTGGGCTATATTGCTTCTTAGACCCTCTTCGTCGAGTTCATCGTCGGGAGTGAAGGGTGTCATCAGTGTGGACCATTGACCGCGCAGATTCTCCCGCGCCCAATCCATTGCTTCGGTCTTTGTGTACTCGGCCATTTGTCGCTCCGCAACTCAAAACTCGGACGGTCTCGCCAAGCGAAACTGTCAGCAAATCCGACAAAAGTATCTTAGCTAGGGGAGTATGCGGTGTCAACAAAAACGGAGTCTAGCGGACGGCCTGAAGCGGTCTGGGAAGAAGAGGCCGAACCGTGCAAATCCCAGGCACGGCCTCTGTCTGTGGAGCGGTCGCCGATGCGGATTTCAGCCCTTCATCATGGCCTTGTTTTCGGTCCTCAGACATCGCGTGCATATGTACATCCTGGTGGGTTTTCCTTCGCGAATCACGGTCATCCGCTGCACGTTGGCCAACCAGCGAGTGCGTGTATGCCGCTTTGAGTGGCTGACGTTGTTTCCTGATTGTCCTGCCTTGGCGCAAATCTGGCATCGGGCCATGTTGACCACCTATTGGGATTAAACTATACTGCCAAAAATCTGATGAACTAGCCTTTAGACATTAGCACAAGCCCGAAAGACAGGGCAAACCCTTCCTCCGATGACTTCCTCTCCAACCTGTTCGCCGCGATACGATGGCCCCGGATTGCTTGCCATGTTCGAGTCGGCGCTTCAGCTTATCGAAGCGAATGTTTCCGAACTGAACCGGCTCAACGTGTTCCCCGTCCCTGACGGCGATACCGGGACCAATATGTACCTTACTATGAGGGACATAGTTTCTAAGTCCGGCCCGCTGGCCTTTGAGTCAGTGGCCGATACCTCTCGCGTTATGGCGAGGGAGGCGCTCATGGGAGGTCGAGGCAACAGCGGAGTGATTCTGTCCCACTTCTTCATCGGCATGGCCGAGGCGCTCGAAGACCGCATGGACTTCGGAGCGGACGACATGGTGCGCTCTCTGGCTTTGGCCTCCGTACACGCCTATGGCGGAGTCGGCCATCCTCGGGAAGGCACTATGCTAACGGTTATGCGCGAGACCGCCGATTCCGTCGAAGGACATGACGCGGACGACCTTTCAACCATTCTGGAGACCGCGTCCGAGAGTGCTTTGGCGTCCGTCGCGCGCACGCCCACGCTGCTGCCTGTGCTTTACAGGGCCGGATTAGTGGATGCCGGAGGATATGGCATCTATCTTATGATCGAAGGGATGCGCCGCCACGTTATGCGAGACGCCGAACTCGATGAGTGCTTGACGCCTCCCCAGCCTGACATGGGCGACGGCAACATCTCCCCCGATTTCCTAGACGAGATAGAGGAAGAGGAGTTCGGGTTCTGCACACAGTTCCTCCTGCAGGGAGAGGGTCTGGACAAGGACTCCCTGATGGCGAAACTCCTGGAAGTTGGAACTTCTCCGGTCGTCATCGGTTCGGAAGAGATGCTCAGGGTGCATGTACACACGTACAATCCCGACGATGTGGTGGAGTACGCCGCGTCGCTAGGCAGTGTGTCTCACGAGAATATCCAGGACATGGACGAGCAGCGTCAGCGATACTCCGCCGACCGCAGGTCCGAGATCGAAGGCGACGATTCGACCGTCGTGGCAGTGGTTCAGGGCGAGGGACTAGAGAGGATATTCAGAGAGCAGGGAATCGAGGATTTCGTGAGCGGCGGCGACACGATGAATCCCAGTGTCGCCGATCTTCTCCGAGCCATCGAGGACGCTCCGACTGACGCGGTGGTTATGCTGCCGAATAATCCCAACGTCGCGCTGGCCGCCGGACAAGCCGCCAATCTGTCCTCGAAACGGGTTCGAGTCGTGCCCAGTCGAACGGTAGTGCAGGGAATAGCCGCCTCGCTCGAATACGTCCCGGAGGGTCTGACTCTGGACGCGCTGGCCGACTCTATGGAAGGGAGACTCGATGAGATCCAGACCGGAGAGATCTGCTTCGCGTCGCGCGCTGCCGACCTCGGAGATGTGTCGGTGCGCGAGGACCAGGTCATAGCGATGCTCGACCGCGAGTTGGTGTATGCGGGCGACTCCGTCGCCGAGACTCTCACCGGCCTGCTGGACAAGGCCGTCTCCGATGAAACCGAACTGATCTCCCTATACTGGGGCGAGCCTATCTCCGAGTGGGATGCCGAGAGACTGGCCGAACTAGCTGAAGAAAAGTATCCCGAAATCGAATTCGAGACTGTCCATGGCGGTCAGCCTCACTACCACTTCTTCATTTCCATCGAGTAGAGCGGAGGCGAACCATGGCCGTAAGAGTGGTGACCGACAGCGTATCCGACATTCCCGCTGACATCGTGGAAGAACTTGGCATAACCGTCGTTCCGGCGTATGTCCGCTTTGGCAACGACGTCTATAAGGACGGCGTAGAACTCACGACCGACGAATTCTTCGGCAGGCTGCTGAACGGCCCCGACTTCCCTGCCACTTCACAGCCCGCGATTGGCGACTTCTCCGAGACCTATGAAAGCGTCGCGGACGGAGCTGACGGCATTGTCTCCGTGCATGTGTCGAGCAAGGTCAGCGGTACCGTAAACTCCGCCCAGCAGGGCGCTGGAGTCGCGGACGTCGCTTGTCCCATAGAAGTCGTGGACACACTTCAGGCGTCTATGGGCTCCGGGCTGGTGGCGATAGCCGCAGCCAAGGCCGCGCAGGATGGCGGGTCTCTCGTAGAAGTCACCGCGGCCGCGCGGGACGCGATGAGCCGCTGCCAGTGTGTCTGTCTTCTCGACACCCTCGAATATCTGGTCAAGGGCGGGCGCATTGGAAAGGCGAGGGGTATGCTGGGAAGTCTGCTGAAGATCAAGCCCCTCATAATCATCCGAGACGGTGAAGTGCACGATTTCGCCAAGGAGCGAACGCGCAGAAAAGCGGTCGCCCGCTTGGAAAGCGCGGCCAGAGAGTTCGGGCCTCTCGATACCGTATCCGTCATGTACAGCACCTCACGAGACGAGGCCGAACGTCTGGCGGACACGCTCAGTCCGGTAACCTCCAACCAGCCTGTGGTAGCGCGTTTCGGCCCTGCGCTGGGCACCTACGTCGGCCCCAACGCTCTTGGAATATCGCTTCTGAGCGAGTGAGAGCGGCCAAAGTCCCAAGAAGTCGCCAGGCGAGGCGAGTAGATTTCTCGTTACGTACTCTCCAGTGTATAGCCGGAGTCATCGGGGAAACCAACGCTAGCGTCCCCTCGATCATGGACGGGCTCCATGCGCTTCAGACACCTGCGGAAGGGCCCGAGATCATATACTCCTACGAACCCGCCGGCCCGTAGTCCAC
>JAAXHY010000154.1 GCA_012270665.1 Dehalococcoidia bacterium | reverse complement strand
AATGTGCTGCCCGCTGTCTTCCTCCAGGACATTCGATCCCTCCGTTCGGCAATTGACATTTCTTCGCTGCTAGACACTATTATGAAGCCCGGGAAACCTGCGATATTTGATTGCTCTGCGATAATCCACCAGGCCACCCTTGAACCCGATTCGCTCACAGGATAACCTCTCCGCATGGAAGTATGTCCCGTATTCATAGATGAGACTGGTGTCCTGTCCAGTTCGATTGAGAGACAGCCCATTTATGGAATCGGAGCTCTTGTAGTTCCTGATACCCGAGAAATCACCGACAGTTTGTATCGCCTTCACTTTAATTTTGTCAGCGACAGAAGACAAGCGCGTAACGACATTCGTCGGGACATTCAACGCCGAGGGGCGCCCCCTACGCTGGGGGAGGTGGACCGTATGATGTGGTCCACGAGACATCACGAGTACAAATTCAGTGAAGTCACCCGCTTCAACATTCAGCAGTACCTGGACATTCTGAACACCTACTTTTCATTCACCGGCTTGGAATTTCACTCCCTGATAGTAGATAGGAATGACCCTGGATTCGGGCTGGGTAAGTGGAACAATGATCCGTGGATAGCATACGCTAACTTCGCAAAGACCTTGCTCGACAGAAGAATTACAAGGGACGTGTTTGCCATAGTGGACTTGCAGGGCAAGCCCGATAGTTCTCCAGAACACTTGGAGGATATTCTATGTTCGGCGGAGCCGGTCAAGGGTTGCCTGAGAGCCACTTCCGATATGTCCATCTACTTGCAGATTGTGGACGCGCTTCTCGGTTGTGTCCAATTCGATTGGAAGGACCAGCGAGGTTACTATTCAGAAACTTCGAAAAGGGCGCAGGAGAAGCGGATGCTGGTCGATTTCGTGAAGAGAAACCTAGACATAAGCATTGAACAGCCGTTCATTGAAGATGGGCAGTCTCTCAAGGATTGGGCAGGAAAATCTTCATTCACGATATGGAAATGGGAGTGGTGAGAAACTTAGGGAAAAAGGGAAGCGCGGCTATGTCCGGCGTCCAACCCGTTCGCGGGACGACGTTACCCGACCACTCCGCGCCTACATATTTAACCTATCATGTGAAGGCCATATTGTCAATTTTTATACTCAATGCGAGGATGTCATCTCCAGATATTCCCGAAAGCGAGAAGCCAAATTGACCTACTGGACACAACCCCAACTCGACTCCATCCACAAGATGCTCAACCCCAGCTCCATCGCCGTCGTCGGCGCGACCGAGCGGATGCAGTACGGAGGACGCTTCCTGCGCTCCGTCATGCAGGCTCAAGACCGCGTAAACGTCTATCCCGTCAACCCCCGCTACGACGAACTTCTTGGACTTCCATGCTATCCCAGCGTAACCGACCTGCCCGAGAGCCCCGACGCCGTCGGCATCATCGTGCCGTACCACCGTGTCATACCCGTACTGCGCGAGAGCGCCGAAAAGGGAGCGGGCTCAGGCATCGTAATATCCGCCGGTTTCTCGGAGCGCGGAGTCGAGGACCGCCGGCAGTTGCAGCTTGAACTCGGCAGCGTGGCGCGCGATACCGGTGTCCGAATATCCGGCCCCAACTGCCTCGGCCTCGCCAACGTCAAGGACGACATCTGGGCATGTTCCTCGTCCTCGCTCAGTGGGATGCAACTTAGGAGCGGAAACATCGGCCTCGTCTGTCAGAGCGGCGCTTCCGCTTTCGGACCCTTCTTGTCCAGGGCAATAGCGCGAGGTATTGGCTACTCCTACATCGTCTCCACCGGCAACGAGGCTGACCTTGAAGCCGCCGACTTCGTCCGGTACATGCTCGACGACGATGATACGAAAGTCATAGCCCTCTTCATCGAGGGATTCAAGGACGCCCGCAAGTTCATGGAGGTCGCCCGACTCGCCGCTGAAAGAGGCAAGCCCATCGTCGCCGTAAAGATAGGTCGTTCCGACCTCGGCGCTAGGGCCGCGCGCTCCCACACCGCGGCCCTCACCGGCTCCGACCAAGCCTACGCCGCCGCCTTCAGGCAGTACGGCGTCACCCGCGTCCACGACTGGGACAAGCTGCTCGAGGTCGCGCAACTACTCGCCGACAGCCCGCCGGTTCGGCAGCGAGGCATCGCTCTGGTCTCCCATTCAGGCGGCGTATGCTCACTCACTGCCGATAATCTCGGCGAAGCCGGTCTCGAACTGCCCGAACTCTCCGAACCCGCCCGCGACGGCATAAACGAAATCCTGGAAGGCTTCGGCTGGGCCGCCAACCCCGCCGACATCACCGGGCACGCCAGCAGGGAAACGGTCGAGCCAATCATGGAGCGCATGATCACCGAGCCCGATGTCGGCGCATTGCTGGTCGCCAGTTCCGCTGGCGAAGACCAGGCAAGACACATTATCAACGTGAGAAACAGGCACGACAAGCTCGTCGCCTTCCTCTATACCGGAAACGAACTCGGAGCGTCCACCGGACTCGAACTGCTCAAAGACGCCCACGTCCCCGTATTCCACAGCCCGCAGAACCTCGCCTCCGCAATGCGCCAACTGCACGACTACTACGATTGGCGCGAAAGCCGCATGGAATACGGATTTGCCGCGCTTTCTGAAATGTCTCCCGAACGGCGCGCCGCGCTCGCGGGCCTCGGATCGCCCGAACGCTCAGCGCTCACCGAACACGAGGCCAAGCGGGTCCTCGAAAAGTGGGGCATAGCCACCACTGAGGAACGCCGAGCTTCCACCGCCGATGATGCCGTGGAAGCGGCCCGCGAAATCGGATATCCAGTCGTCCTGAAGATAGAGTCTCCCGACATACTCCACAAGACCGAGATCGGCGCTCTCGCTGCCGGCCTCGCCGACGAACGCGCGGTGCGCGAAGCGCACGACCGGATAATGAGCAACGTCGCC
Source organism: Dehalococcoidia bacterium (assembly GCA_012270665.1). The sequence continues at coordinate 649 of JAAXHY010000154.1, read as the reverse complement.
GCCCACGCTCCCGACGCCGATGTGAAGGGTGTCCTGGTTCAGGAGATGGTCTCCGATGGCGTGGAGGTCATAATCGGCGCGAGCTACGACTCCCAGCTCGGCCCCGTTCTGCTCTATGGGCTGGGCGGCATATTCGTGGAGGCCCTGCGCGATGTCTCTTTGCGCCTCTGCCCCGTGTCCAGGCTCGACGCGCGCCAGATGATAGCCGAGATCGCAGGAAGCCGACTCCTTCAGGGATTTCGTGGCAGTCCCAGAGCCGATGTCGAAGCGCTTACGGACGCTCTCGTAAACGTGTCCCACCTGGCCGCCCATCTGGAGGGCGCAATCGCCGAACTCGACATCAATCCCCTCGCTGTACTGCCCGAGGGCCGGGGTGTAAAGGCCCTGGATGCACTCATAACCTTGCGAAACGGCCATACCCTGTGAAGCTCAGTCAGACTGACATCCTCCTACTTCAGACGCCTGGCCGCCCGGCGTCTTCTCGAGTTTGAAAGCCTACCCGCCTCTCGCCACGCCGCTGCCTCCCGGTCGTGCGCCAAGCAATACCCTGAAGCCGAGACCCGAGTCGCGCCGCGCACCTCACCTTTTCGCTTGGTCGCCGGACACGGCTCATCCTTTTCGTGTCCTTCGTGGATAGGACCGGATGTGC
>JAAXHY010000354.1 GCA_012270665.1 Dehalococcoidia bacterium | reverse complement strand
AGCTGCTGGAACGTCTCTCTCAGTACCTCGAAAGTGTCCCTGCCGTCCAGTTCCTGGAGCATATTGTGCTCGCAGGCGGTTATCTGCATTCTCTGTCCGATTGGGCGGCACCCCTGCGCCACTATCGTATCCACCGCGATATTGCCATGCAGCGCAAGACCAACGGCCCCATAGTCATAAGTCCTTTCACCGAGATACAGCGCGTTTGAACCGGGCTGGCGACCTCCGGAGGCGAGTCCGCCTATCTTCGCGCCTCGCGGGAAGGCGTAATCGAATCCCATCAGCAGATGCTCCCCCTGCACGCTGAACGGATCGGTCAGAACCATGAACTGTGGGTCGTCCGCCGCGGAGACGCGGACCATTTCCTCCCAGGCGGAAGGAGGAGCGTCACCGTCAGGCAGGTCGTTGTTGTCTATATGAAAGCCGACGATGTTGACATCAGTCAGGACCGCCGCGGTCAGCGACAGCCCTGGCCGGTCTTCCACCTCGCGCCCCGCGCCTATGACGCCGCCACCCGAGCATCCTATGAGAAAGCACTCGCCGAACAGCTCGCGGACTAGACCGGGAAGCTCATCGTAGCGGGCGGCGTGGTGAGCCGACACGAACGCGACGATCAGGTCCGGCCTCTGGTCGCCCAGCGCGTCCGATATTTGGCCGACGCACTCTGCGGCTGCGTACTTGAGAAACCTGTGCTCGGATAGCGCGGATACCCACTTCATCGCCGACCTCCCCTTGACGACCATCGGCTGGCTGACCCCTGTGTCAGGGTATTGTATCAGGATGGACGGGAGACGACACGCGGTCACGCCAATCGTATATTACGCGACTCATACTAGCCTCTGAACCACGGCGAACTAAAGCCCCCTTTCAGACTAGAATACGGGCCTGCATTCTGTTCTAATGCAAGGCACATCCACTCATACGGAGGATCCGATGCTTTCAGACAGACTCCAAGACGCGATCAATCAGCAGATCAACAACGAGATGTACTCCGCCCATCTCTACCTGTCCATGGCCGCCTACTTCGAGACTCTCAGTCTCACCGGCTTCGCCCACTGGATGCGGCTTCAGTTCGATGAGGAGACCTCCCACGCGCTCAAGCTGTTCGACTACGTAAACGACAGAGACGGGCGCGTAACCCTCCAGTCAATCGAACAGCCACCCATCGAGTTCGAGTCTCCTCACAGCGTCATGCGGATGG
>JAAXHY010000600.1 GCA_012270665.1 Dehalococcoidia bacterium | reverse complement strand
CAGAGTTTCCATAGCCGACGCTATGTTATGGGCCGCTGCCCGTACCGACCGCCGCTTTCCCAGCCAAGGCATCGAAATACGCCAAACCTTGTAATCCGACTCCGTCGGACGAAAAGAAAATGCCAGAATTCTTCAACGTTCGTTCCCCGTCCCAGGCGTTCGACGACCTGCGACCCCACATATCCGCTATAACTGAGCGCGAGACCATACCCACCACGTCCGAGCTGGGTCGCGTAATAGCGGAAGAAATCCGTTCCCCTGAAGACCTGCCCTCATTCCCCAAGTCCTCCATGGACGGCTTTTCCGTCCGCGCGCGCGACACTTTTGGGGCGTCCGAGACCCTGCCCGCCCTGCTCGAAGTGGTCGCCGACATCCCTACCGGAGATGGTCCAGACACGGCCCTGAACATCGGCGAGGCCGCTGTCGCCTACACCGGCGGTATGCTCGCCCACAACGCCGACGCCGTCGTCATGATAGAGCGCACTCAGCCCGCCGACGAAAGCTCCATCGAAGTCCTGCGGCCCGTTGCCCCGGGCGAAAACGTCATACAGACAGGCGAAGATGTCCACGCCGGGGATATCCTGTTCAGTCCCGGACACCCCATACGCCCTCAGGACATAGGCGGTCTGCTCGCGCTCGGCGTCACCGAGATTCCCGTGATCAGGAAACCCAGGGTCGCCATCGTCTCCACTGGCGACGAACTCGTCCCGCCAAGTGTCCAGCCGCCCCCGGGCAAGATACGCGACATCAACACCTACACCATCGCCGCCCGCGTCACCCAGTGCGGCGCCGAACCCGTCATCATCGGACTCGCGCCGGACGAGTACGAACCCCAACTCCAAGCCGCCCAGGACGGCATTCGCGCAGCGGACGCCATCGTATTCTCAGCCGGAAGCTCCCTCAGTACCCGGGACATGACCGCCGCCGTCTTCAATGCGCTCGGCGAACCTGGCGTCCTGCTTCACGGCATCTCCATCAAGCCTGGCAAGCCCACCATCGTCGCCGTCGCCGACCGCAAGCCCCTCTTCGGCCTCCCCGGCAACCCCGTATCCGCCCTCGTCGTCTTCGACCTGCTCGTCGCTCCCACCATCCACCTACTGTCCGGCGCAAGCAGCCCACCCACCACAAACACAGTGGACGCCACCCTGACCGCCGACATCCCCTCTGAATCCGGCAGAGAAGACTACGTTCCCGTAACCCTCTCCAACACAGACGGAGCGCTCCACGCAGCCCCCGTCTTCGGCAAATCCAACCTCATCTACACTCTCATCAACTCCGACGGTCTCATCCACGTCCCCGCCCACTCCGGCGGCCTCTACGCCAGCGAAAAAATCCCCGTCCGCCTATACCACACACCCTTAATCATGCCTTAGCCTTCATCAACCACTTCTGCCCTCTCGCTGCTCCGCTCAACCATGTTTCAACATACTCCTGCCGCTCATCTGGCACCTCTACGCCCAGACTGTCGGCCAAGCGCGTCATGAAATTGAAAGTGCAGGTGATGAGTACCACCGAAAGAATCTGTTCATCGCTCAATCCACGCTCCCTGAGAGCTATCACATCCGATTCATCCATAGCCCACGGTTCGCGCGTAAGCTTGGTCGCAAAGTCCAACATCGCCCTGGTAACAGGGTCCAGGTCAGCATTCCTGTAATCATGCATGACATGACTCGCCAGTTCAGGGTCATTAGAGGCGTGACGGAGAAACTCCCCGTGAGCCATCGTTCAAAACCGACACTCGTTCTGGGCTGAAACGGCGGTCGCTATCGCCTCTTCCTGCGTGCGGGTAAGCGTGGACGCGCCAAAAGTTATAGCGTTGGTCATGTCGTTGACGGCCTTCATCGCGGTGGGATTGATGGACATGACGTTGATCACGTTCGCCCAATGCAGCCGCTCTTCCGCTTCACGAATCCATGGCATAGCTCGATCCTTTCTCTTAAACTGCCGAGTGGGTTAACATACGAATACTCGATCTGCGTACTATAGCTCCTCCTGATAATCGGAGGACCTCGAAAGGATACCACAAAGCCATGAGCGCTGAACCACAGCTATTCAGAATCAATCCCGAAAATCGGGAATCCGAAAAGATAACCGAGGTGGATTTCGCTCGCTTGGGATTTCAGGAGCGCCGCGACATTCAGGAATGGGTTGCCGCCAACCCCGGCATATTAGACGATGGCTTGCTCAT
>JAAXHY010000532.1 GCA_012270665.1 Dehalococcoidia bacterium | reverse complement strand
GCCTCCCGGCGCGTTATTCCCCGACGCGCCGAGCGTGTTGAATTCCTCATCAGGGAGTCTGCCGACCGGTATATCAGGCGGTGAGGGATCAACCGTGGGCGTAGGTATAGGCTCAGGCGTGGGCATATTCTCCACAGGCAGCGCCGCCAATCCGTAGCCCCAGGTGTTGTTGGGCACTGCGCCGCGCGGCGCGGCGTTGTCTTTGAGATAGTTCGCTAGCTGCTCAGGCGTGTAGTGCGGGAAGCGCTGCTTCACCAGCGCCGCGAGTCCGGACACATACGGCGCCGAACCGCTCGTGCCGCACATCGTATTTCCCGATGCCACCCTATGGCAGGTCAGCCCGGTTATGTTGGGCTTGACCCTGCCGTCGGTCGTAGGACCTCGGCTGCTGTAATCCTCTATCACTTCGGGACTGTCCACGCTCGCGGCGCCCACCGCGAGCAGTCCGGGGCTCGCGCTGAGAGCGGGGTTGAGGATGCTGCCTGACAAGGTGATGTGCTGAAAGACGTGTTGTCCTCTTTCCGATTCAACCCGAACCCAGCCGGGCGCCTCTCCATCCTCTCGCTTCACTGCCACGCAGTACATCCCCGGCTCAATGTGCTGAAGCCCACCGGTCCCAATATATTTACTAAACGACTCATAGGGTTCGTCATACGCTTCGCCCGACTGCCGGCTCTGGCTTCGGAACACGATGTCCTTCTCAGAGAACGAGCCGTCCTCCGACGGCCGGATGATGTACATGCCCAAGTCGCGTTCGGCGCCTCCCCATACGTCGTCCCATTGAAGGTTGACGGTAAAACCAGACCCGTCTTGGACTTTCACATCGTTGCACTCGTCCGCTCCCTCGAAGTTGTGCCATCCGTCGCCGTCCGGGTCGCTGAACGCACCATACCAAGTGGTCCGGTTGGAGTTCCCCGCCGAATTGACCACCAGCATACCCTTCTCCACCGCTGCTTCCATGAACCTCAGCGGATGCCAGTACGTCGTAGTGCCGTCGCCGGGACCGTTCCACTGCCAAGCTAACGACAGATTGA
>JAAXHY010000535.1 GCA_012270665.1 Dehalococcoidia bacterium | reverse complement strand
TATGTGAACTTGGCTTTGGGCTTCTGCGCTACCATCTTCAACCTCCCGATTCGCGCCAATAGAGCCAGTAGATTAGGTGGCGCTTCTCTCCGTTGTCAGCATATTTCATTTCGGGACGGTCATGCCAGCGTATGCGCGCCGAGCTTCGTCGGCCTGGTTATGACCACCTCTCCGCTCAGGCCCGACTTTACCGCGGCGTCCGCCATTTCGTAGCCGATTGTGAACTCCTTTTCGGTGGCGAGCGCGAGAACCGTCGAGCCCGCGCCTGACAGGAAAGCGCCCAATGCGCCCGCGCCCAGCGCCGCCCTGATGATGTTCTTCATCGGGAAGAATATCGTCTGCCGGGCAGGCTGGTGAAGACGGTCGTCGGTGGCGATGTCCAGGTGTCTGAGGTCGCCGGTGGCAAGGGCGCGCACCAGAAGGGCGGCTCTTCCTATATTGAACACCGCATCCGACCTCGGCGCCTCGCTTTTCAGAAGGCCTCGCGCCTCCTCGGTCGGCATGGGCGTGTTGGGGACATACAGGACCGCGGACAGTTCTTCCGGGACCGGAACAGGCGCGCTGACGACTCTGCCGTCTTGGACAACCGCTATCTGCATTCCGCCGAACAGCGCGGGAGCCACGTTGTCGGGGTGTCCTTCCGCGTCTGCCGCCATTTGGAGCAGTTCACTCTTGTCGAAGGGATTGCCGCAGAGTTCGTTGCCTACCACAAGACCACCCACGAGCGCGGCTGAACTGGAGCCAAGTCCCCGCGTGGTCGGTATGCCATTGTGGCAACTCAGAGACATGGCGGGCATCGCTCTACCCGCCTCTTCGAACACCCTGGCGATGCTCGACCAAACGAGATTCGACTCGTCCCTGGGGAGTTCATCCTCGCCGTGTCCGTATATCTGGAACCCCCGCCCGCCGACCTCGACGCTGACGATGTTCCAGATGTCGAGCGCGATGCCCAGACAGTCGAAGCCCGGCCCCATGTTGGCCGAAGTCGCGGGAACTTTGACTGTTATCTTGGCTTGGTTCATCGAAGCCGTTGAGGACTTTACAGTGCCCATCCGCTGGTCGCATTATCCAGACGAGCGAGGTATTGCGCTTCGATGTCAATTCCGACCATGCCGCTGTAAGCCTTAGTCAACCGTTCGGTCACGGGACCCGGAACTGAACCGTCGCCGATCTCGGAGCCGTTGACCGACGACACCGGGCAGATGCAGAAGCTGGTGGACGTCACGAACGCCTCGTCAGCGGTGTAGGCGTCATAAAGGTCAATATCCGCCTCGTGTACGGCGATGCCGAGTTCCTGGGCCAATTCGATGGTGACGCGGCGGCTGATGCCGGACAGGACGTACTGCTCTTTGGGGGTGAGCAGTTCACCGTCCTTGACGACGAAGATGTTGCTGCCAGGACCCTCGGCCAGGTTGCCGTTGGTATCCAGCAGGATGGGCCAGGCGTCGGGGTTGTGCGCCTTGGCTTCCAGTTCCGCCTGCACCAGGTTGACGTAGTTATGCACCTTTGCCCGCGGACTCTGCGCCTCGGGCGGAGTGCGGCGCACCGACGGCACTATCACCGGCAGCCCGTCCCGATAGTACTTGGCCCGGACGTCGAATGGCAGCGGCGCGCACTCGATGACCACGGTCGGCTTGTACTCGCCGTCAACCATAACCCCTCTCGAGACGCGCTGGCTGACCCAGTAGTCGTCGTCCTCGTTGATCAGGAGCAGGTTGGCCTCCAGGACTTCCATCGTGATGCGGGCAAACTCCTGCTTGGACAGGCCGGGGTCTATCCTCATGTACTTGAGCGAATTGAAGAAGCGGTCGAGATGCTCGTCCAGCCTGAATATCCTGTGTCCGAAGGTCCGCGTTGTATCGAACACGGCGTCGCCCTGGAGGAATCCCCTGTCCCGGATGGATACGACCGCCTGGCTCTCGGGTACTATCTTGCCGTTGACGTATGCGACTCTCTCTTGCGCCATTGATAATCTCCCTGTGTTGGCTACGTGTGTTCCCTGAATCTGTATCCGACGTTCCAGATGGTTTCGATGAAGTTGTGCTCGGCGTCATGTATCTTGCTTCTGAGGCGGCGGATATGAACATCCACTGTCCTCGTGCCGCCGAAGTATTCGTACCCCCATATCTGGTTGAGAAGCGCGTACCTGGAAAACACCCTGCCCGGGTTCTCCGCCAGCAACTTCAGGAGTTCGTACTCTTTGAA